>JANMNE010000360.1:0-1932 GCA_031373785.1 Ilumatobacteraceae bacterium | reverse complement strand
CCTCGAGCTCGTCGAACGTCACCCATCGCGCCTCGGCCACCTCGCCGTCGGCAAACGTGAACGGTCCGTCGTGCACCACTCGGTAGCCACGGCAGATCGCCGCCAACGAGTCGTCGACGTAGTGCGCCTGACCGAGGTACTCGAGCTCTGCGCCGGTGACGCCCAGTTCCTCGGCGAGCTCGCGTCGGGCTGCGTTGTCGTAGGTCTCGCCGGCTGCGACCACGCCACCTGCGGCGATGTCCCACCAACCGGGCCAGATGTCCTTGTGATCGCTACGCCGGTGGATCAACAGACGGCCGTCGGTGGAGATGATCGCGATCCCCACCGAACGGTGCTGCAACCGTCGAGCGCGCATCTCGGCGCGAGTCACGGTGGCGATCACGTTGTCGTCGTCGTCGACGATGTCGACCAGTTCCTCGGTCATCGGCGCAGGTCTACCATTCGCCCATGGAACTCGACACGCTGCGCGACGGAGCCCACGATCTGCTGTCCGAGGTCGTCGGGTTGCGACGCGCCCTGCACGAGTGGCCGGAGATCGGCAACGACCTGCCGATCACCCGCGAGAAGGTGCTCGAAGCGCTGGACGGCCTGCCGTTGGACGTGACGCTGCACGAGACCACCAGCGGGATCGCCGCCCTGCTCGACGGCGGCAGGCCGGGCCCGACCGTGCTGCTGCGCGGCGACATGGACGCCCTGCCCCTGACCGAGGAGACCGGGCTCGATTTCACGTCGCGCAGCGATGGGGCCATGCACGCCTGTGGTCACGACACGCACACCTCGATGTTGGTCGGCGCGGCCAAGTTGTTGAGTGGGCGGCGTGCCGACATCGCCGGGCGAGTGCTGTTCATGTTCCAACCGGGCGAGGAGGGCAATCACGGTGCCAGGTTCATGCTCGAGGAAGGCCTGCTCGACCTCCCCGAGCGCTCCGATGGTTCGGAATCACCGATCACGGGTGCGTTCGCGTTGCACATCACGTCGGCGTTGCCCACCGGCTGGCTCGGATGCCGCGGCGGGCCGATCCTCGCTGCAGCCGACACCCTGTTCATCACGGTGAAGGGGCGCGGCGGCCACGCCAGCCAACCCCATCGAGCACTCGACCCGATTCCGATCGCCTGCGAGATCGTGCAGGCGTTGCAGACCATGATCACCCGCCGCATCGACGTGTTCGATCCCGCCGTCGTGACGGTCGGCAAGATCGTGGCGGGCACGGTGAACAACATCATCCCCGAGACGGCCGAGATCGAGGGCACGATCCGCGCGGTCAGCGAGACCACACGACGCCTGGTACACGACGGCATCCGTCGTGTTGCGGAGGGGATTGCCTCGGCACACGACGCCGAGGTGACGGTCGAGGTCGTCGACGGGTACCCGGTGACCGTCAACGACCGGTCGCAGGCCGATGTCGTGCTCGGGTTGGCCGGCGATCTCGCCGGCGCCGACAAGACGGTGCGCATGCCCAACCCGATCATGGGCGCCGAAGACTTCAGCTACGTGCTGCAGCAGATCCCCGGGGCGATGGTGTTCCTCGGCGGCACCCACACCGATCGCAACGTGGCGACGGCCCCATCGAACCACTCCAACCGGGTCGTCTTCGACGAGGAAGCGATGGTCACCGGCACGGCGATGTACGCAGCGATGGCCCTCAACCACCTCGCCTAGCAGTAGGTCCGGGCAACGCTCGCCCTGCGGCGCGTGCGTTCACGTCCGGCGTGATGTCTGGAGCGCAGCCGATCGGAACTTCGAGATCTTGAGATGATCGCGGCAGGTTCTCTACTTCTCGTGGCGGTCTGTGGGGTTGTGCGGCATCGTACGGTTGGTGGATGTCCGCGATGAGGAGCTGTACGGCAAGCACGCCGACGAGCTGATCCGTTTCGCGACCACCCTTGTCGGTGTGTCGTTGGCGGAGGACGTCGTAGCGAACGCAGTTGTGAA
>JANMNE010000304.1:0-1810 GCA_031373785.1 Ilumatobacteraceae bacterium | reverse complement strand
TTTGGAGCTCGTTGCGGGCGATCGAGTCGAGGTCGTCCTCGATGCGTTCGGTGAAGGCGTAATCGACGAGGCGCCCGAAGTGCTTCTCCAGCAATCCGACGACGGCAAACGCCGTCCACGTCGGCACCAACGCCTGCCCCTTCTTCCACACGTAGCCGCGGTCTTGCACCGTCTGGATGATCGATGCCCACGTCGACGGCCGGCCGATGCCGAGCGTCTCGAGCTGCTTGACCAGCGACGCTTCGGTGTACCTGGCAGGCGGCGAGGTGGAGTGACCGTTGGGGGTCAGCGACTCGACCCGCACGACCGCGCCGACCGTCAGCGGTGGCAGCAACGCCTCGCGCTCGTCGTCGGTGACCTCGTTGTCGTCGACCGACTCGACGTAGACCTGCCGGTACCCGGCGAAGTTGATGGTCGTTCCGCTGGCCGCGAACACGGCGTCGGTGAGGGCGTTGCCTCGCGTCGGATCGGCCGCGGCGGCTCCGAGACGTACCGTCACGGTGACGCCCGTTGCATCAGCCATCTGCGACGCCAACGTGCGTTGCCAGATCATCCGGTACATCGACAGCTCCTGGCCGTTCAACTCTGCTGCGAGCGAGTCGGGACTGCGCAACGGGGTCGAGGGTCGGATGGCTTCGTGCGCCTCTTGGGCGTTCTTGATCTTCGAGGCGAACTGGCGCGGTGCGGGGGAGAGGAACTTGTCGCCGTAGCCGCGCTGGACCTCGGCGCGCACTGCGGACAACGCTTCGGCGCTGAGCGTGACGTTGTCGGTACGCATGTAAGTGATGTAGCCGCGCTCGTACAACCCTTGCGCGACGCGCATGACCTGCGAGGCGCTGAGCCGCAGTTTGCGCCCACCTTCTTGCTGCAATGTGGACGTCATGAACGGCGCCTTGGGGGCGCTGCGATAGGGGCGTTCCTCGACCGAACGAACGGTGAACTCTGCCCCGGCCAGCGTGTCGGCCAACCCGCGCGCCCGGGGCTCGTCGACGATCACGACGCCCTTCTTGGCCTGCCCGTCGCTGCCGAAGTCCTTGCCGGTGGCGACCTTGGCCTCGTCGAGGGCGACGAGCGTGGCGGTGAACGCCGGCGAGGTCGCGGTGAGCAGTTCGATGTCCCAGTAGCCGGCTTGCACGAAGGCGATGCGTTCGCGCTCGCGCTCGACGATCAGCCGAACGGATGGGCTCTGCACGCGTCCCGCCGACAGGCCGCGATTGACGCGGCGCCACAGCACCGGCGAGACCTCGTAGCCGTACAAGCGGTCGAGCAGCCGGCGGGTCTCGGCGGCGTCGACGAGCCCGTAGTCGATCGCACGCGGGTTGTTGACGGCATGGTCGATGGCCGTCTTGGTGATCTCGTGGAACACCATCCGCTTCACCGGGATCTTCGGTTTCAGGTACTCCAACAGGTGCCAGCTGATGGCTTCGCCCTCGCGGTCTTCGTCGGTTGCGAGGTAGAGCTCGCTGGCGTCTTTCATCAGCACACGCAGGTCTTTCACCACCTGCGCGCCGCGCACCGTCAGCTCGTACGTCGGCTTGAAACCGTTGTCGACATCGATCGACAGACCCTTGCTCGGCAGGTCGGCCACGTGACCCACCGAGGCGCGCACGTCGAACGCATTCCCCAGGAATTTCGAGATGGTCTTTGCCTTTGCGGGCGATTCGACGATGACGAGAGGTTTGGCCATGGCGTCGTATCGCTACGTGATGGCGGGGGTCCTTGTCAAGCCGCCCTATGCAGCGACGGGCGTTTCACAGACGCCGCGGGTGCCATCGATGACGACGTTGACCCGATCACCGGGCACCAGATG
>JANMNE010000302.1:0-2170 GCA_031373785.1 Ilumatobacteraceae bacterium | reverse complement strand
GGAGGCCATGCTGAGCGTCTGCTCGAGCAACACGAGCGGCTCAGGATCCTCGGGCTCGACCGCGATGAGCTCGCACTCGGCGCCGCCCGCCAACGGTTGGCCCGCTTCGGAGACCGGCTGATGGTTCATCAGTGTCGATTCGACCGCCTAGAAGACGCCATGGAAGCTTTCTCAGTAGACAGCCTGTCGGGGGCATTGTTCGACCTCGGCGTCAGCTCCCCCCAGTTCGACCAAGCCGCGCGTGGGTTCTCGTACCGTCACGAGGCCGACCTCGACATGCGCATGGACCAGACGCAGGCGTGGACCGCGGCCGACGTCGTCAACGGGTACCCAGTCGAGCAGTTGACCCGCATCTTGCAGCAGTACGGCGACGAGCGCTTTGCGCGCCGCATCTCCAACGCCATCGTTGCCTCGCGCCCGATCGAGACCACCACCGAGCTCGCCTCGATCGTGGTGGCGGCAATTCCGGCTCCGGCTCGACGCACTGGAGGGCACCCGGCGAAGCGCACGTTCCAGGCGATCCGCATCGAGGTCAATGGCGAGCTCGATGCCCTTGCGCCGGCGCTCGACGCGGCGATCAACCGCACCGACCAGGGCGGGCGGGTCGCCGTGTTGTCGTACCACTCGGGTGAGGATCGAATCGTCAAGGAGCGCATGCGTCTTGCCGTGACCGGCGGGTGTGAGTGCCCGCCCGAGTTGCCCTGCGTCTGCGACGCGGTGCAGACCGTGAGAATCGTGCGGGGCGTGCCCCGCACACCCAACAAGAGCGAGCAAGAAGAGAACCGCCGCGCCTCGAGCGCCCGGTTGCGCGTGGTCGAGCGAGTCGCCGATACGCCTCGGCGCGGCACGGTCGGCTGATTCGTGGCAACTGTCCTGCGATCCGAGCGGCTGGGGATCGTACGCGACCGTGTGCACTCCGACGGGGGTGTGATGGCCCGTCCGATGATCCGGACGACGCGCGGTGTCGCGGCCAATCCACGTCCGCAACTCACCGTGGTGCCGAGGCGCCGCCGCACGGCGCGGCTCGTTGCCGTCGCGGCCTTCTTCGCCACGTCGTTGATGCTCGGCGCGGCAGCATTTCAGACGCAGCTGGCGCGTCGGCAAGTCGACCTCGATCGCGTCGATCGCCAGATCCGTGCAGCGCGCAACGACTTCAACGACCTTCGTAGCCAGCGGGCCGAGCTGCGTTCGCCGGCACGCCTGGTGGCCAGCGGATCTGCACTCGGCATGACATCGGCGTCGAAGACCGACTTCATCGACATCTCGCCCGAGGTCATCGCCGAGGTGCAGCAAAGCGCAGGCGGGGTCTTCGATCCGGGCGCCGAGGCCCGCGACCCCGTCTTCGAAGAGTTCAAGATCGTCAAGTCAGTCGCAGGCGGGTAGGTAGAAAAATCATGAGGGACGTGAATCATCCGGCTCGCTCGCGCAGCCACCATCGACAGCGACCAGGATCGCTCGAGGCGAGACGACGCGTGCCGACGCCGCTGCCGGCGCGGCTCGCTGTCGAGTCGCGTACCAGCACCCATCGGCCGGCGTCGCGGCCATCGCCGCCACCGCAACCCCGCACACCGCAACCCCGGGGCGTGAACAAGCACGAGCGGCGGAACCCCCCGACGCCGGCTCGCCGTGTCACCGCCCCGCCACCACGCCGCGCTGCTCGCGACCGGCGGCAGAGCGACGGCCAGGCGCTGCGCAAGCGCGCGGTCTCGCAGCGCCGGACACGCATCTATCGAGCAGGGCAGTCATCGCGCCGGCTCGTGGCGGTGTTCGTGATCGCGGCCGTGCTGTTCCTCGCAGTGCTGGCCCGTGTCACCTTGTTGCAGACGGTGCAGGCAGATGCATTGCGTTCGGCGGGCAAGTCGCAGCGCACGACCGAGCAGCGGCTGAAGGCGCACCGCGGCACCATCTTCGACCGCGACGGCGCCGACCTGGCATTGTCGGTCCCGGCGCGCACGATCATCGCCAACCCGAAACTCGTGCTCGATGCAGCCGGCACGGTTCGCACGCTGACGGCGTTGCTGAAGTTGCCGCCGGCGAAGCAACTGTCGTTGACGGAGGCGTTCACCGAGAAGAAGAACTCGTTCGTCTACGTTGCTCGCCAGATCGAGCCGCAATTGTCCGACACGGTCACATCCCTCCGGTTGGCCGGCGTCTCGTCGATCAGTGAAGA
>JANMNE010000278.1:0-4461 GCA_031373785.1 Ilumatobacteraceae bacterium | reverse complement strand
GCGGTGGCACCCTACGCACACCCGTGGCTTGTCGAGGTCATTGTCGTCATCGTGAGCCTCGAGGTCGGCCCGGTCACGGCGAACGAGACGGTCGCTGCCGGCAGCGTTCAAAGGGTGTTCGGCACGGTCGAAGTGGCCAGGATCTCCTCGGCCATGCGATCGGCACCCCCATCGGTGTCGGTTCATTGTGCTTGAAGAGAGGTCCAACGACTGAGGTGGACGCGTACCGGTTCGCAAGTGGTGTCAGCGCGATGATCGAGAAGATCGTCTCCCGACGGACTGGTTCAGTCGAGCACTCGCCACGAGTTGATCGCGGTGTCGATTCCATCGTCGCTGATCTGCACGATCGCGCGCATGGTCGTCGAATGGCCGTCCTTGCTTGCCTTGGCATCGAGGATCACCGTGACGGGGATCGGGCCGGATTCAATTCGGATGACAAAGTTGGAGGCCGACGCCGACGACTGCAGATCGATGCGGGCGAACACTGCGCCCCCGAGCAACTGGCCATCCGCCACGTTGGTGACGTTGCCGAATGTGAGCTGGGCCTTCGGTGCCCATGCGAGGCCGTGGATCACCATGTCCTGGTTCGGTGAACCGGACTTCGAGGACAGGATGTCATCGTTGTATCCGAGTGAGCTGGCCTTGTATCCGACACCGGTGGTGCCGAGGGCTTGGATGCTGACGACGCTGTTGCCCTGCCTGCGGCGGAGAACCTCGAACTTGCCCTTGGAGATGTGGATGTTGCTTGATCCACCGAGGTAGAAGGTCGCCCCAGGAGCGCTCCCACTGCTCGCATCGGCGCCCACGGCACCTGCGCATTTCGGGCTCGCAACAAACTGCTGATCGCCGTAGAGGGGGGCGCTCGCCCACCCGGCAACGATGGTCTTGTCAACGATGAGGTCGACGTCTTCGAGGTAGTACTCCCCGGCCTTGAAGTAGTTGTCGGAGCCGAGAGCTGGAAATGTTGCGCCTATGTACTTCCCTGGCGACCAGACGGTGCATCCACTTCCATCGACTGTCGGCAGGGCGGCCGGCAGCGTCGGAATGGTCACGGGCGGAGCGGTGTACAGCTGGTCCCACGGCTTGTCGAGGCAGAGCATGCCGCGCAGGATCGGCTTGAACGTCAGGTCAGTCGGCACGCCCGGCGGCGCGTTCTCGACGTTGTCGCAGTTCGCAGTCGTATCGCTGTACCACAGATCGCCGTCTTCGATCTGGACCGGCGCTTGGAGATCGATCTTGCTCGGGTTCGCCACGTAGACGGGACCACCCAGCAGCTTCTGTTGGCCCCCACCGCCCTGGCTGTGGAGGGTCCACTGGCCGCCGGGGACGCCTTGACCCGTCACGACGATGGCCCAACCCTGTACGTCACCGAACCCGGTGCCGGCCTTTTTGCACGTGACGGTGACCTGTGAGTCGTTCACCACCGCCGGAAAGGGAATCTTGTAGCCGGTGGTGCCGAGCGAGGTGAAGCAGCCGGCGTAGGACTGTAGGGAAAGTCGTTCGATCCCGTACCGCAGTCCGCCGTCAGCGGCAGCCAGCCGGTCGGCGCGATCCTCCACCACTCTCGAGTAGCGAAGGCCGGCGGAGACATAGCCGGCCAACCCCACGACGACAGCCCCCAGGACGACGGTCATCACCATCACCAAGGGAAGGATGCTCCCGTCGTCTCGACGGGCCGTTCTGAAATGGTTCCTCACAGCGTGACCTCCAAGTTCACGGACCCGATGACCAGCGAAGAGCTGTCCTTGACCCGCAGTGTCTTTGTGCCAGTCGACCACAGCTCCGGGCTCGGATGACCCGGCAGTGTGATCGATCGAGTTGTCCCGGTGTTGCTGAAGTTGCGCACGTACTGGCCATTGGGAGCCCCGGTGTCGTAGTGCAAGGCGAGCCCGACGCAGTAGCCGCTCACGATCGTGATGGTGATCGTCACCGAGTTGCGAAGCGCATCAGGATTGTTCTTTTTCGTCTGCACCGTGTATCGGTCGAGCACCGGTGTGTTGATGACACACGGCGGCGGACCGGTGACGGTGATGGTGAGCGTTGACGACGCTGACAGGCCTCCCGGATCGGTCACCGAGTAGTTCAAGATGAAGTTGCCCGCAACGGCACTAGCCGACGGGGTGACCGTGACCTGGAGCCCGGAGACGGTCTTCGTCCAGCCGGCCGGCACACTCGTCACCAATGCAGTCAGCACCGCCCCTTCCGGATCTGAGGCAGCCAGCGTCACGACGACTGACGAACCTGCTGTCGTGGACCCTGATGACGGGTTGGCCACGGGCGGTTGGTTCACCACCGCGATGGGTGGAACCGTGAACGTCACGTTGGCACTCGCCGACGACCCCAACGGATCGGTGACCTGGTAGGGGACAACAACCACGGTGTTGGCGGCAGCGACCGGGGCGGTCACCAAGAATGTCAGTCCGCCTGCCGGTGTGATCAACCAGCCAGCCGGAATCGCAGGGAATGTCGCCGTCAAGACTCCACCCTCCGGGTCGGATGCGGACACACTGATCGACACCGGTGTCAACGCGGTGATGGTGACGGCCACATTGGCAGCAGCCGGCGGTTGGTTCGGCGGAGGTGGAGGCGGAGGCGGCGGAGGCGGCGGAGGCGGAGCGGTGGGGAGTATCTCGTGAGGATTCTTGGTCGTCCCGACGATCGAGATCAACTTGCCGACCAGCGGTTGTACGTCGAACGTGGCGGTGTCGTTCAGGGTCAAGGCGTCGCCGTCGGGTGCATCGGTCAACGCGACGCGAACCGGCTCCGCTCCGGCGACCCAAGCCGGAAGTACACCGCTCACGTTCAACGCCTGTGGGGCGGCGCCGAGTGCGCAGTAGACGCGCACGATCCGCCCCCCATTTGCGGGGACGGCCTTGGGCACGTATCGATAGCTCGCCCCGTACGTCGCGGTCGAGCTGATCGTTTCTGTCCACGTCATCTTCAGCAGGTTGAAGCCAGGGTCCGTTCCGCTGCACCCACTCGGGGCGCCCGACGAGGTATCGAACGAACCGGGGGCGGCGGAATCGATGTCCTGGGGGAGCCAAGTGACGAGACCTTGCACGATCGTCGCCGAATCGGCGCGATCCGCGACAGCCGGCGAGGACTTCAGCGTGACGACGATCACGCTCAGCAGGACGGGGGCCAGCACCCCCAGCAGAGCGACACAGATGACGACTTCTACCAGCGTGAAGCCTCGATCGCGTTTCCGAATGTCGGTCTTCATTTGATCAGCTCCACTTGTTCGATGATTCGTCCGTTCGGACTTTTCACCTCGAGGGTGATTTTTTGCAGGGACAGGTTGATGGTGTCTTGGCAAACGGTGCCGAAGCGGTATTCGACGATGCCGTCGCCATCGGTGTCGGTTGCGTTCCAGAACTGGATATCGACGAGCTTGATCTGCGAGTTGGTCCAGTCCTCGGGGTTGTCAACGATGTCGACGGTCGGTTGGTACTTCAACAGGATTGCCGCCTTGCCGCCGTCGGCGGCCGTGGTGCTGCAGTCCTCCTTCTCTCGCGCGTAGAGCACATCGGAGGCGGATTGCAGCCACGCGTGGGCGTTGGCGTGGTCACGATGGATGGTGCCCCCGAGAATCGAGATCCTCAGCGCGCCGAGCGTGGCAACGACCACGGTTCCGATCAGCACAATGGCAACGAGGATCTCGATCAGGGTCATCCCCTGGTCGTGGTCATCCCGTCGCCTCGGCACCGCCGCTGGGTCGTCGCGCGTCTTCATCGGATCTGTTGTCGGCACGCGGCGAGGCGAAGTAAAGCACGTATTACGTCAAGATTCTTGTGGTCAGCGGCGCATGAACAGATCGACGCATCGCTGCCCGACGAACACAGCAATCACTGTACCCAGAGCCAGGAACGGCCCGAACGGCACGGCAGTCTTGCGCCCAGCGCGGCCGGCGGCCATCATCGCCACGCCGACGACAGCGCCGGCAAGGAAGCCGATGAACAGCCCGACGGCGACCAGACCCGGGTTGAGCCACCCGAGGTAGGCGCCGAGCAACGGCGACAGGCGAACGTCACCGTCACCCATCCCGCCTCTGCTCAGCACGTACACCAAACCCATGAAGGCCAGCGCGCACGCGGCGCCGAGCAGCATCATCCAGATCCGTCTCGGCTCGTGCCTCACCACAGCGGCCAGCGTCAACAGTGGCACGCCGACAGCACCGGTGACGTAGATGATCTGTCGTGGCAGGCGTTTCGTGCGCAGGTCGATCCAGCTGAGCGCGAGCAGACCGGCGCCCATCACACAGAAGGCCGGCAACGCCCAATCGAGCCCGAAATGCCAGGCGAACAATCCGAACAGAAGGCTCGTCATCAGCTCAAGAACCAATGGTTCCTTGCCGATAGGAACATGACAACGGCGGCACTTGCCGCGAAGAGCCAACCACGACACGACCGGAACCAAATCGCGGACACCGAGGCGCAAGCCGCAGTTGCCGCAGGCGGATCC
>JANMNE010000231.1:0-4254 GCA_031373785.1 Ilumatobacteraceae bacterium | reverse complement strand
GGAGCATCGGCGTCGCGTTCTGCTCGAAGGATTTCGCTGCGCCCAGCGACCCATAACCCAAAGCCGGGGAGGGCGAACTCGATCACGCCGCGCTCTGGCGAGTAGATGAGCTGATGCTCGCGTAGCAGCGCGCCGTGGTGCGTGGGTGGGTGTGCGGGCAAGTTGTTCGATGAAACGGTTTCCAGCGTCCGCGTGGTCCCAGTCGGTAAGCGCAACGGCGGCGCTCAACGTGCGTTCCCAGGTCGGTGGTGGCCGTTGCGCGAATTGCTCGAGCACATCGTGGTGTTGGCGACGCAACGCTTTGATGACACGTGGGGGCAGTGCCGTTTGGCGGGACGTCCACCAGTCCAGGGCGGCCTGGTGGGTACGGTCGGCGGCTCGCTCGTGGTCGCGCAGCCGGGCTCCTGCATGCCAGCGCTGAGCGACGCTGGTCGCCGACAACTGGCCGTCGGGCGTGCGTGTCACCGCGGCCGAGAAGGCTTCCTCAAGGCTGCGGTCACCGAGTTCGAACTCGTCGTGGTCATGGCTGTCGGTGACCACGTAGGCGTGGTTTCCGACTCGCCCGCGGGTCATTGCCACATACAGCGCGACGGCTTGAGTATGGGGGGTAACGATCGCATGGCCGGTGTCGACGCTGCGCCCCTGGGCACCGGCGATCGTCGTCGCGTAGGCCAGTTCGACGAACTCGGCGGCGTAGCCAGCCGGGATCTCGACCTGTGTGCCGCGGCGGGTGTGGGCGGCCACGATCGTGCCGTCGTCGAGCGTGCCGGTGACGCGCCATACGTCACGATTGAGCACTCGCTCACCGTCGCTGGTGGTCAGTTCTGCAGTGTTGTGCCGAGTTTGGATCAAGTCCCCGACACAGAGCGGTGTGTCACTTGTCCCAGTGGCGACCCGACGGCCGATCAGTCCCTGGACGGCGAGTAGTTCTTGGCAGCGCACCGACACCATCGTGGCCTGGGTGGTGGTGTCGACGACGATCAGCGAGTCGACGCCAGCGATGATGTTGTTGAGCCAGGCTCGCACCGCCGTCTCGGTGGCGGTGTCGGTTTGCACAGCGACGAGTCGGCTGTGTTCGGCGTAAACGGCTGCGACCGAGGGGTCGCGACCACGGAGCTGTTTGGACGCCTCTTGTTCCCACACCGCACGGAATCGGCGCACCGCGCTCATGTTCGTCGCACCAGGCAGCGCCGCCAGGTCGCGGAGCAAGCCGCCAGCTTCGGGTGCGCCCATCTGCGCGTAGTCGCCGATCAACGCCACCCGAGACCCGTAGGCGCCGGCGACACGGACCAATTGGTCCAAGGTCAGTGTCGGCACCATCGAGGCCTCATCGACGATCACCAAACCGTCACGGGGCAATTCCACCGACCCGACCCGCCACGCGGCGATCGTCGAGGCCGCGAGCCCGGTTTCGTCGGTCACGACTCGCGCCGCGGCGGCCGACAACGTGACCACGACCACTGGCCGGCCAGCCTGTTGGTAGCAGTCGGCCGCGGCGCGCAACATTGTCGTCTTGCCCGCGCCTGCCGGGCCGATCACCGTTGCCATCTGATACCCGCCTTCGGTGATTGCCGTAACCGCCTCGACCTGATCCTCGCCAAGTCCGTCGACCGCACTCGCCGGCACCGTCCAGCGCGCTGGGGCGGCCGCGGCTGCTAGGACGCGCGACTCGGCCGACATGATCACATCGCTGGTGAACTTCGTCTTGTCGCTCTGCGCGTACTGATAGTCGCGGTCCGGTTCCAGCTCGAGACAGTCCCCGACGATCCGCTCGACTTCGATCTCGATCGCCTCACCGGTCGGGTCGGCGATCAACCGGGCCACTTCGGCGTAGACGTGGGTGCGCGTCCACCATGCCCGCTGCTCATGCAACGCCGTGAACACCGCCTCGCGCAGTTCGACCGACCCGGCAGGGAGTCGCCCGCCACTGTCCCGGCCGCCATCGCCAACACGGGCCGCGGCAGCGTCGATCGCCGCCTGCTCCTCGGCACCGAGCTGCGATCGCCAGTGCGCATGGAGATCCACGTCGCCTTTGCGCTTGGCGCGCCGCGACCTGACTGTCGCTTCATCCAACATCCCGGCACGCTCATCTCGAGTCGGTGACCGGCCGTTGTGGCGATGCCACTCGACAAGCAACGTCTCGAACGCCTCCAATACCTGGGCGCGCCGCGACGAGTAATAGCGCACCACCTCGGCGGGTATCCCGTCGATCTCACGCATCGGCACCCGACCATCCGGTGTCGACCAGCGCACCCCGAGCCGGGCCGACAATTCGCGCTCCAGCACCGCCGCGTACAACGCCCCCGCGGCGTGGGCATGTCGATAGATCGCCTCACCATCCAACGTCCGCCACCGACCGTCCACACCGCGTACACGGTTCAAGATCGCACAATGAGAATGCAACTGCGGATCGCCGACCCGCTCCCCAGGTCGCGTTGATCGTGCAGTGCGGTGCCGGAACTGGGCGATGATGAACCCGCTCGTTTGCACCCTGCGCACCCCGGCCACGCCTGCACGAGTGTGACCAGCATTCGCTTCCAAATAGGCCAACGCCTCACCAACCGCATCCTCATGACACTCCGCCACCAATTGCTTGACGCGTTCGTCGGTTGAGGTCGCCCACAACACCGACACCGACTTCGCTGGCGAGAACGTCACATCGAACGCCGCGACCGGCTCAGCGACCGTCCCATCCGCGCGAGTCCTTGTACTCACGCTCCGACCCAAGACGACCTCTGGAAGCAACCGACCTGACGCCAGGCGGACCCCGCCGGTGGTGCGCGGATCAACGAACCGGCCGTACAACACCGCCATCACCCCGGCGTCGACCTCACCTGACAAACCCAGCTCGGGCAGCCCGCTGCCGGCCCACACACCTGCTGCCTCACCGCGACCGGTGTAGTAGTCGTGCCGCGACGTCGCCACCCCACGAGTGAGGTAGTCATAACCCGCCCCGGCGGTGATCCGGCCAACACTGGCAACCATCACCTCCCACGCTGACGATCGTGACGTGGGCCGTCTACGGGTTATGGCACCAAACACGGGCTCGCACTGATAGTGCAAGGGTGTGACCCAAGAATCCACGCCCAAGAGCGAACGACCCGGACATGAACAGCTGGTCGCAGGAAAAGCGGCGTGACCGGTCCACGACGATGCAAGCAATGCTGGGGATCCCGTGAAGACCACCATATTCAAACGACCGGCAGCAACCGAACTGGCCACGACGTGCGACACCTTGGTCGGTATCTGTTCGTGGGCGTTTTCAACGGCCAACTCGTTGTCCGGTCCGGTGACTCTCCCGCCGCTTTTGGATCCCCAACCGTGGCCATCGAGAGAACGTTCCCAACTGACGGGGTCCGGTTCAAGAGCGAGGCGATGCGCGGATGCAGACATGTACGCAGGAATCCCCCGCCCTTGTAGCTCGTAGAAATCTTGCGCGTACGCACAGCTTCGCTGACCACTGATTGGCGTGAACCATCGTCAGCCCGCCGCGGTCGCCAGCCTGCAGCTCAGTCACGCGCGTCGCGCCGAGGGGTTCGAACGTGAATCGCGAACCCGCTTCACAGCACGACGGCATGTCGAGCACCAGCCGGGTCGATTGGCCGGAGTTCTGTGCACGGACGACGCCATACTCCCGAGGGACCTGCCTGAATCATGAGTACGTTCGATGACAGCGACCGACAAGATATCCGTCGGACCTACAGCGTCGAGGAGGCAGCTGCAATTCTCGGGATCTCGCGGACAACGGCGTACGAGTGCGTGAAGTCGAAGGAGTTGCCGGCCTTGCGCCTCCGCGGCCGCATTGTTGTCACCGGCTGCCGCGCTGGAGTCGCTCCTGACCAAGACCATGCCTACGTGAGGACACCATCATTCACATATGCTTGGTTGCACAGGTGGACCACAAGCGCTCGAAAGCCGCTGTTGCCGGGAGATTTCGGTGGCAGCGTACCGAGGCCGTCGCATGGTATGGGGCCACGCGAGTGAAGCCGTTGCCGGTGCGGAATTGGACCTCCGGATTTGAGAGGCTTCTTGATTCGGAGGCTCGCCTCAGATGTGGTTCTGCCGCCGGTGTGATCGGTGGACTGCACGGCTGGTGATTGGCTCCAGCCCGGCGCGGTTGGAGCGTGCTATGGGTTCCAGCGCACACCGGCGTCGCTGCAGAACGATGTTGTCTTTGCCTTGCCTTCGGACACGCACGCTCCGTCGATGAGTTGTCGGTTGCCGATCGGTTCGTCGATGTTGACGGTGTAGCGG
>JANMNE010000188.1:0-3782 GCA_031373785.1 Ilumatobacteraceae bacterium | reverse complement strand
CGCGAGAGCATGTGGGTGCTGCTGATCACCGCCCTGTACCGCAGCAACCGACAGGCCGACGCGCTCGCCGCCTATCAGCGGGTGCGGACGCACCTCTCCGACGAGATGGGCCTCGTCCCCGGGCCGCAGCTGCAGGCGCTCGAGCGGCAGGTGTTGGTGCAGGATCCCGCGCTCGAGGGCACGGCGCGAAGCCCAGCAGCTTCCTCGTCGGTCAACGTAGGAAACCTGCCCGCGCTCACGTCGCCGCTCGTCGGTCGAGACACCGACGTCCACGAGGTCAGTGGACTCTTCACCCACGGTCGACTCGTCAGTGTGGTCGGCCCCGCAGGGGTCGGTAAGACCCGGCTGGCCATCGAGATCGCGCGCCGTCACCAGGTCGCCGGCGGCGCATGGCTGGTCCGCCTCGACACCACCCGCACACCAGCAGCGATCCCCCAGGTCGTGGGCGCGGCGTTCGGCCTCGTCGGTGCGACAGAAGCGATGATCCTCGACCGGGTCAGAGCGACAGAGCTCCTGGTGGTGCTCGACAACTGCGAACACGTGCTCGAACCGGCAGCTGACCTCTGTGCTCGTCTTCTGGACGCTGCCCCACGCCTACGGATACTCGTGACGAGCCAGGTCCCGCTGGGGCTCGACGGCGAGATCGTGTACACGGTCGAGCCGCTGGCAATGGCCGACTCGATGACGTTGTTCACTCAACGCGCAGCTGGTCGGCGGACGTCGTTCCGTCTCGACGCCGACACCGCCGCCGCCGTCGAGGAGGTGTGTCGCTCACTCGACGGGCTGCCCCTCGCCATCGAACTGGCAGCAGCACGCACCAAGGCGCTGTCCGTCCAGGAGATCGCCCGCCGCCTCGAGGACCGCTTCAGCCTGCTGAGCGACCCGAGCGGGCGACGACAGGAACGGCACCGAGCACTCTCCACCGCGATCGGGTGGAGCTACGACCTGCTGTTCCCCGACGAACAGCGCGGCCTTTGCGCGCTCGCGTGGTTCGCCGATGGCGCGCCGCTGGCTGCCGCCGAGCACGTTGCCGTCGCTCTCGGTGTTCCTGCGGCATCGACGGTCGACGTCTTCGCCCGACTCGCTGACCGCTCGCTCGTCACGGTCGACATCGCCGCCACTGGCGAGGTCCGCTACCGACTCCTCGACAGTGTCGGTGCCTTCGCTCGCGTTCGCCTCGACGAAGCCGGGCTGACCGACCGTGCCCGCGCGGCGCACGCTGAGTGGTTCGAGATGGCATCCGTGGTCGCCCTCGATGAGCAACGAACGGCGAAGCAGGCTCGCCACGTCGCATTCGTCCGAACCGAGCGAGCCAACCTCGATGCCGCCCTCGGATGGACTGCGGCGAACGACCCTGCGCAGGGGCTCCGGATCGCCCTTGGCTTCGGCTGGGCATCGGTCATCCTCGGTGAAGGCGGGATCGGTGCGGGGCGCCTGCGCCTCGCTCTTCACGCGTGCGGTTCCTCCGCAACCGACGCCGACCGGGCGCTGGCCTTGTCGCTCATCGCCTGGAACGAATCGGGCGCTGACATCGAGCGGGCGTCGGCCGACGCGGCCCTCGCCATCGAGATCGCAGACCGCACCGGCGACAACCACGTGATCACCAGCAGCCGATTCGCGAGCGCCTTCATTCTCTTTCAACAAGGTCACACCGGAGCAGCCATCGACGTGCTCGAGCGCTGGCACGCCGACGCGCAGCCTGAGACAACGGTGTGGGATCGCGGCCTGCAGGCCATGCTGCTCGGGTACGCCAGCTTCGCTGCAGGCGACAGCCAGCGCGCCGGTGCAGCTGGCGCCGAGGCCGAACGACTGCTCCCACTCGTGGGTGACGATTGGCTCACCAGCCACTTCGAAGCGATCCTCGGCCAACTCGCCCAGATCGAGCTGCGCTACCCCGCCGCCGCCGCCCACCTCACCCGAGCCGCCCAAGCAGCTCGACGCGCCCATATGACCGCCACCGAAGGCTTCCACCTTGCCAACCTGGGCGTCGTCCTGCACCAATCGGGCGACCACGAGACAGCCATCGCCACCTTCGAAGAGGCGATCCGGCTCGCCACCGCTGTCGGGCTGATGCGCATCGTCGCCTTCACACGCGTGCGACTCGGAACGCTCCTCCACGGACTCGGCGAGTTCGAGCCCGCCCGGGCCGCCCTGTCAACCGCCGACGAATGGTTCAGAGCCTCCGGCGGCGGCGCAGAAGCGGCCCTTGCCCAGTGTCTCCTTGCGGCGATGGACGCCGATGACGACATCCCCGATGCTGCTCAACGACTCACCACGATCCTCGAGGCAGCACGAACCGATGCGGACAGCGCCGTGCAAGTACTCGCGCTCGATGCACTCGCCGGCATCGAGTCCCGCTCTGGTGACCTCACCACCGCGCTCGATCTGCTCTCCCGAGCAGACGAACTCATGCGGTCCGTCGGCCACCGCCTCGCAGAGCACGATCGCATCGATGCCCGCCGCACGAGGGCGCGGGTGCGGGCAGATTCCATGGCCACTGACTGAATCGGGAGATGCAGCGAGTCCCCATCAGACCGGGCCGTCAATCGGGACGTCCCCGGGAGCCCCTGACGCAGATCGGGACGTGAGTCGGGAACGTTGTCGGGAACTCCCCGGGCGTCCCTGGCGCTGGTCGGGAACCGAATCGGGAACAGCCGACGGTCAGGGGCCGAGGGTGGCGGCGGGGATGACGACGACGCCGTCAGGCCGGGTATAGCCGTATCCGGTAGCGGTGACCACGGCGAGCGTCGCCGGTTCGCCGACCTTGGTCGTGTCGACCTTGCGAGCGAAGGTGAGCAGGCTGGCAGCAGCCATGTCGATGTCGGTCTGGCCGAGCTTTACCTCGAACGCCGCCCAGCGTCCGTCGCCGGCGGTGACGACCGCGTCGATCTCCAGATCGTCGGATTCCCGGTAGTGCTGCACGGTGCCGTCCACGACGTCGGCGAACACTCGCAGGTCACGCACGACGAGCGCTTCGAACAGGTATCCGAAGTAGTTCAAGTCGGCGAGCAGCTGGTGCGGTCCGGTGCGCAGCGCGGCAACAGCGACCGACGGGTCGCAGAACTGCACCTTTGGCGAGGTGCGCAGCCGGGCCCGCGAACGCAGATGTGATGACCATGCCTGCAACGGGTCGCACCATCAGGCGCTCCAGCGGTGCCAGGTAGTCGTAGACCGTCGAGCGTGCGATGTCAGAGTCGTCGGTGCTCGCGTCGTGTGCGACGCGGGTGACGACGTAGTCCATCCCGATGTTGCGGGCGAGCGACTGCAGGACCCGCAGCGCCAGCCGGGGATGCCGACGGGCCGGGTCGATGGTGGGCAGGTCCACCTCGGTGATCGTGGTGACGTAGTCGATGTTCGCCCGCGCCGCCGCGGTGACCGTTCTCGTCAGGTTCAGCGGCCAACCGCCACGAACGACCAGCTCGGCGTAGCGAGGCACGGTCACACCGGTCGGTCTGGCGGTCGGCCGGTGTCCGTCGAGCAGCGCCGCCAACGATATCTCACCGGTCGAGTCGCCCGATTCGAACAGGCTCATCGGAACTTCGGGGAGGGAGTCCCTGGGCCGGATCGGGAACTGAATCGGGAACATTGGCGGGAACATCCCTGGCGAATTCCGTCGGATCGGGAACGTTGTCGGGACCTCGGGTGCTGACGCGGGTGTAGAAGTTGACCTCGCGCTCGTACAGCCGGTACGTCATCCCGATCTTGCGGTTGCCCGGCACTGCGCTCGGGAACTTGGCGATCACCGTCGGCGGTGCCTCCGGCTTAGGCCGGTCGTAGGTGAT
>JANMNE010000147.1:0-3067 GCA_031373785.1 Ilumatobacteraceae bacterium | reverse complement strand
TGCGGTCGGCGTGGCTGCTGACGCTGGCGGTCGCCGGGTTCAACGCGGCGTGCGTCGCCGCCAGGATCTCCGGCAAGGGGATCGGGAGCTCGCTGTCGCCGACGGCCTGGAGTGGCCTCACCGACACGACGCCTGGCATCGCTGCACTTGCCCGGGTGATCTTCGTCCTCCTCACCGGATGGGTGGTGATGCGCCCCGAGCGCGTCATCGATCCGGCCACCCAACTCCCGGCCCTCGCCCTTCCTGGGCTGGCGGTGGCGACACTCGGGTTCAGCCGCAGCGGTGGCCAGCTGGCGTTCCTCGGCTATGCCGCCGGCATCGCCCACGCGCTGGCCATGGCCGTGTGGCTCGGTGGGTTGATCCTGCTCGCCCGCGTGGTCCTGGCCGGGCCCGGCGAGGAGGATCTCGTGCACGCGGTCCGCGGCTTTGCGCGGATCTCCACGTCCGCACTGGCGGTCACGATCCTCACCGGCTTCATCCAGATGTATCGCCTCGACTGGGGCGAGATCTTCACCAGCAGCCATGGCAGGGTGCTGTTCTTGAAGTCCATCGCTGTGGGGG
This sequence comes from Ilumatobacteraceae bacterium, assembly GCA_031373785.1. GTDB lineage: Bacteria > Actinomycetota > Acidimicrobiia > Acidimicrobiales > Ilumatobacteraceae > JAENVT01. The sequence goes on along the minus strand of JANMNE010000147.1, from coordinate 2,506 downwards.
CCATGGTCTTCCTCGGCGTCGCGGCGCGCCAGTTCATCAAGGAGCGCGTTGCCAGAGTCGACGCGATGACCGGTCAACTCGCCATCAGGCTGCGCCGTGCGGTCGGCATCGAGGCGATGTGCGGCGTGGTGGTGTTGACCCTGACGGCGTGGATGCTGTCGCTGTCGCCGCCGAAGGTCGCGGCCACGACCGACAACACCAAGGGGCTGGCGGCGACGCGGCACTTCACCACTGACGCGGCAGATGTCACGGTGAAGTTCAGTGCCGCGATCGGACCGAACGCGGTGCGCGTCGAGGTCGACAAGCCGATCACGGGGATCGCTGGTCTGGCCATCGACTTCAGCCCGCCGGCCGGCGCAACCGTTCCCAGTGTCACCCTCAACGTGCCGCTGACTGCGGCCGGCGTCGCCGTCTTGCCGATCGAGCAAGGTCTGCCGCTCGGCTCACCCGGCGTCTGGACCGTGACTGTTCGGTTCGGTTCCACGCCGATCGGCTCGAAGACGGTGCTGTTGACCGACGGAACGACGGCGACTCAGGACAGCACTCTGGCAGTGCTGCCCGTGACTACTCCGACGACGCTTGCGCCGTAGGTGCGCGGCGCACGACCGAGGCGAACGCGACCGGGCTGGCCACCTCGAGCTGGTCGTAGCGACAGGACTCGGGTGTGCGATCGGGTCGCCAGCGCACGAACTGTGAACCGTGCCGGAAGCGTCCCTCCTGCAACTGCCCGAACGTGACCTCGGCGACGCGCTCGATCCGCAGCGGGACCCAGCTGAGGTCCTTGCCGGCGTTCCACCGGCTGCCCCCGCCCGGCATGCGCGTGCCGGACTCCTCGGCACGTGTCATCCACTCCGCCCAATCGCGCCACGGGTGGTTGTCGAGTGCGTTGTGGGTCAGCGGCTCGAGCTCGGCCAGCAGTTCGGTGCGGCGCTTGACGGTGAACGACGCGACGACGCCGACGTGATGCAGGTCGCCGGCGTCGTCGTACAACCCGAGCAGCAACGACCCCACTCCATTGCCGTCCTTGTGGATTCGGTAGCCGGCGATCACGCAGTCGGCGGTGCGTTGATGCTTGACCTTGATCAGGGTGCGCTTGTCGGGGGTGTACGGGTCGCTGAGCCGTTTGGCGATCACACCGTCGAGGCCGGCGCCCTCGAACTCGGTGAACCATCGCTGGGCGACGGCAGCGTCGGTGGTGGACGGGCACAGGTACACCGGCGCGAGCGCCGACGCCAATTGCTCGGACAGCAGGCGGTGACGATCCGCCAACGGGCGATCGAGCAACGAGTCGTCGTCGAGTGCGAGCAGATCGAAGGCGACGAATGACGAAGGAGTTTCCGCGGCCAGTCGGCGCACGCGTGACTCCGCGGGGTGGATGCGTTGCAGCAGTGCGTCGAAGTCGAGCCCGCGGTCATCGTTGGCGGGTACGACGATCTCGCCGTCGACGACGCATCGTTGCGGTAGCGACGCCAGCAATGGCGCCAGCAGTTCGGGGAAGTAGCGCGTGAACGGCCGCTCGTTGCGGCTGGCAAGCTCGATCTGGTCGCCGTCGCGGAACACGATGCAGCGAAAGCCGTCCCACTTCGGCTCGTAGTGCCATCCCTCGCCGACGGGGATGTCGGCCGCAGCCTTCGACAGCATCGGCGAGAGCGGGGGCTTGATGGGCAGCGACATCGGGACCAGCTTGCCAGACTCGCGGCGTTGAAGGCCGCGGGGATCAATGACAACGACATTGCAACGTCGGGGCTGTCGATCTATCCGCAGTACAACTCCACCGGTGTCGGGGTGACGGGCTATCAGGCGTCGAACAACATCACCGTGACGGTTCGCGACATCGCCAGCGCCGGCAGCTGATCGATCTGGCCGCGGCGTCGCGGTCGGCGGTGTCGTCTCGATCAGTGAGCTTACGATCGGCGCTCCGGGTCCGATGTTCGCGCGCATGGCGTCCAAGCTCAGTGCCACATTCGATTCGCCGACGCCGATCGAGACGGGTATGCAAGACCTCACGGTGTCGGTCACGGTTGTCTACGAGATCGCCTGACCCGTCGAAGTAGCGTGGTCGGCAATGAGCAACCCGATGGATGCCAAGCTCGAAGAACTCCGACAGCGCCGCGAGCAGGCGTACCACGCCGGTTCGCCGCGCTCGGTCGAACGCCAGCACGAAAAGGGCAAGATGCTGGCCCGCGAGCGGCTCGACGTGTTTCTCGACCCCGGCAGCTTCCACGAGCTCGACCTCCTGGCCCGGCATCGCGCCCAGGCCGCCGGGCTCGAAGAGCGGCCGTACACCGACGGTGTGATCACCGGGTGGGGCACGGTCGAAGGCCGCAAGGTGTTCGTGTTCAGCCAGGACTTCACCGTGTTCGGCGGTGCGCTCGGCGAGGTGTTCGCCGAGAAGATCCACAAGATGATGGACCTCGCCCTGAAGGTCGGTGCGCCGGTCATCGGGCTCAACGACGGTGCCGGCGCGCGCATTCAAGAAGGTGTGGTGTCGCTGGCCAGCTACGGC
>JANMNE010000146.1:0-23337 GCA_031373785.1 Ilumatobacteraceae bacterium | reverse complement strand
GGTGCTGACGCGGGTGTAGAAGTTGACCTCGCGCTCGTACAGCCGGTACGTCATCCCGATCTTGCGGTTGCCCGGCACTGCGCTCGGGAACTTGGCGATCACCGTCGGCGGTGCCTCCGGCTTAGGCCGGTCGTAGGTGATCGCAACGCGCGCGAGGATCCCCAGCATCCCGATGCCTTCGCCCACGGGCGATGTCGACAATCGCGTCACCTGGGCACCGTGCAAGACACCGGCGGCCTCGAGCGTCGCGGTGAGCCACTGAACTCCGAGGGGTGCGTCGGATAGTCGGTCGTCGTCATGGTCTACCTCCCCGTGTTACCCACCCGGCGGCAGTTTGCCAGAATGCGCGACGGCGGCCGGACGCGTCTGGCTCTGCAACTGCAGCGGACGCGTCTGCGCCACCCGTGTCGGGTGGCGCAGGGTTAGTGGGTATGCAGTATCGAGGTCAGTGGGCGGCGCCCGCCATCGGGGTGTGCGGATGGTGGTGGAAGAACGCAAGGCGGTGCTGACCGCTGAAGAACAATCCCCACCCGGACAACCCGAACATCAACAAGCCCGGGATCACGAAGAACCACGTGAACAGCCGGAAGTTCGGAAGGCTGTCTGCGCTGTTGTAGTTCTCCACGTTGGTCTGCATGGTGGTGACGAGTGGCTCGTAGTGCTTGAGGCCGGCGGGCACCTGCTCGAAGATGGCGACGTTGTTCGACATGACGTCGAGCAGACTGCCGAAATCTGCCGACATCTGCGGCAGGCCCGCGAGCATCTGCGACATCGCCGGATAGTTGCTGGCCAAGAACTGTTGTACCTGCTCAGGCGTCATGTTGAGGGCTTGGGCGAGCCCCGGCACGAGGTTCGCCGAGTCGGTCTGCATGCCTTTGATGCCATCCAGGTAGGCGTTGAACTTGGTGACGTTCTCCTGGCTCATCGCCGGTACGACATTGCCGAGCGGAACGAAGACGTCGTTGTAGTAGGCGGCGGTCTTGTCGACGTTGGCCTGTTGCATCAACGGGTGGAAGTTGTCGAGCATCTCCTGCCCGTGGCTGGCTTTGGACGGAAAGCCGAGCGCGAACGGCGCGGCGATCATGAGTAGTCCGAGAGCACCGATGATCCAGAGGACCCTGCGCATGGCGGTCCACCTCCTTGTGTGGCCACGGCTGCGGCCTCGGGTTCATCGTCGGGCCGAAGCGCTCGTTCTCCAAGGGCCGGATGTATCGGCAACGACGGGACCTTCGACGGTCGGAATATACCCATAGGGGTATGTGTTGCACGGGAGGTAGGTGGACCCGACCGGGTCCGTGAATCGAGAGGACCAGACATGACAACCGTGATCAAGGCAGACGACCAAGCCAGCTTCCAGCGTGAGGTGCTCGACTCGTCGGTGCCGGTCGTCGTCGACTTCTGGGCGGCCTGGTGTGGCCCGTGTCGAGCCGTCGGGCCGGAGGTCGAGGCGCTCGCCGAGCAGTACGGAACGGCGATCAAGGTCGTGAAGGTCGATGTCGACGCGAACCAGGCCGTGTCTGGTCAGTACGGCATCAGAGGCATACCGACCATCGGTCTGTTCGAGCACGGGAAACTCGTCAAGCAGATCGTGGGCGCCCGCCCACGTCATGCCATCGAATCCGAGCTCGGTCTTGCTCGCTTCGCAACGGCCGCAACGAAGTGACGATGCGCTCGCTCGCGACAATCACCAAGCTCTCGATGGCGGATGCCGAATCTGCCGTTCGCGAGGCTCTCGCCGATCAGGGTTTCGGTGTGCTCACCGAGATCGATGTGGCAGCGACGTTCAAAGCCAAGCTGGGCATCGAGCGTCCGGCGCTGAAGATCCTCGGCGCCTGCAACCCGACGTTCGCGCACCGAGCGCTCGAGCTCGACGAATCCGTCAGCCTCCTGCTGCCGTGCAACGTCGTGCTCGCCGACACCGGAGATGGCACGAAGATCAGCGCGGTCGATCCGCGCGAGTTGATGGCCGATGAGGCATTCCGTGAGCTGGCCGCTGACACCGCAGCGCATCTCGCTGAGGCACTCGCCGCCGTCCCGATCGACTAGGAGTCGTGTCGTGAAGTGCTGACTGTGTCGAGCCAGATCAACGACTCGCCGGAGTCCTGAAGAGTGAGTCGGCGCCTGAGGACTGGGTTGTCGCCGGACTGAGTGGCGTGGCAGTTGATGGCTCGGTGCTGCAGTGTGCGGTCCACGTGGATGGTGAAATCGATCTCCGAGGGGTCGCGCCCGATGAAGCCGGCCCCGAACTCGACGTTCAGTGCTTCGGCGACGGTGCTGGGGAGTGTCCAGGCGAGGACGGGAAGCCCCAGCCGGCCGGCGGCCGCCCGAGCGGCGGCGGTTGCTGCCTGGTGATCAGGGTGACCCGTGATGCCGCGCTCGTCGAAGACAAGCAGACAGTCGATCGAACGTGCGGAGGCCAATCCATCGATCTCGGCGGAGAGCACGTCGACGCCGACCTCCGCCAGGTGTCCGTCCGAGTACGACAGAAGCCGCACCGTTCGGATACCGAGGACGGCAGCTGCTGCTTTCAGCTCGATGGCACGCCGGTCGGCCAATTGGTCGGTGTTCGTGCCAAGGGTGGAAGCTTCGCCGCGGGTGAAGCACAGCAGCGTGGTCTCGATCCCGAGTCCCTCGAACGTGGAGATGACGGCGCCGAGCCCGAACGACTCGTCGTCCGGATGGGCGCACACGGCCAGGACAGATCGAAAGCGGAACCGCTCGGCGGGCTGCGCGCTCACCTCAAGCTCCCGCTGCCGCTGTGATCGAACGCGTGTCGGGCCGATGTGTCCTCAGTGCGATCATTGCCACACCACCGGCCAGTGCTGGGAGCAGCGTCCCGGCGGCTCGGTAGACGAGGGTTGCGGCGAGTGCATCGTCGAGTGGCGCCCCGAACCGATGCAGGATCGCGGGAATCGCTACCTCGACCACGCCCAACCCACTCGGGAGGAGCGGAATCCAACTGGCGACCGTGCCCACGGTTCGTGCCAAGAGGGCGAGTTCAGGGTGGATGTGGAAGCCCGCCGCGTGGCACGTTGCCCACAGCGTCGCTGCATCGGCAAGGACCGCCGCAGCGGAGATCAAGGCCAATCGAACCCGGTTCATCGGTGGGCCGACCACGGCCATCGCCTCGGCATGCCATGCCCCTGCTGCTTGACGCCGAGCCTCGGGCTCTGGCTGGGGTCGGCGGATCCGGATGGCTGCGAGTACGCCGAACATCCACTCGGCGCTCGTCGGCCGCCGTGCGACGATGGCCGTGCCGGTGATGGCAACGATGACAACGACGGCAACGGCGATGAACGGCCATGAGTCGGCGAAGGAAAGATGGCCGAGGGCGATGACGAGGAGGAGGTCGAGCGCCGCTACTGCGTAGAAGGTCCGTTGCGCGAACCACTCCGAGAACCCGACCGTGAGCCGGGCTTGGCGTTTGGTGCGACCTCGACGACGGAGCTCGCGGCTGGCGATCGCCATCCCTTCCGCGGGGGCGGCTGGTGTGACGGCTCCGAAGCCGAACACGACGAGTGACAGCCCGAGTGCGGCCATGAGGCTCATCTCGCCGGTGCGACGGCCGAGCCAACGCAATTGCAGTCCGAACAGCACGAGACGGACTACCGCGAAGCCGAGAGCGAGAACGACAAATCCACCACGCATCCGTCCGACGGCGTCCAGCGCATCGCCCACCCCTCCGGCGGTCGACACGACCAACCACGATGCGGCGGCGACAACGAGTGATCCGATGACAACCTTCACGACCGGATGCAGCCGTCGGCGGGCGGGTGCCTCGTCCGGGTCGCCATCCGCAACGTCACGGGCCGTTCCGGGCTCATCGGTCATCGCAGAGCGAGCCCAGAACGGGCAGCCGTGTAGACGGCAACGACGACGAGAAGTCCGACGAACCAACGTTGCAGTGAACTGGAGTCGCGGGTGTGGGCGAGGCGGCTCCCAACGATGACGCCGAGCAGGCTGGCGATGGTGAAGGGGATCACGGTTCCCCATTCGATGGCGCCGGCCTGAAGTCGTGTGGTGAGCGCTACGGCGGAGTTGATGGTGATGACGAGGAGGGACGTGCCGATGGCCTCGGGCATCGTGAACCCGAGTGCGAGCACGAGTGCTGGGACGATGACGAAGCCGCCGCCGACACCGAAGAATCCGGTCAGGAGACCGACGATCGTGCCGGCAATGATCACCCGCACGATGGTCATCGGCCGGATCCAGACGATGCCCGGGGAAACCGGTGGGGCGGCAGCCGCGCCGACCGAGCGGAGTGCCACTTCCTTGGGCGTGCGCGTCACACGGCGCCACATGCCGTAGGCGGCCACGAGCATGAGGCCGGAGAACGCGAGGAGCAGCACGTCGGGGTTTGCTGCCTTGTTCCAGTGGGACCCGAGGAGCGAGCCACCGATACCGGCCAGACCGAAGATCGTGCCGGCTGCGATTCGAACGCGACCGGCGCGCCAGTGAGGCACGATGCCGATCAATGCAGTGAGGGCTACGAGGACGAGTGAGGTCGTGGTGGCGTGCTTGGGGGATTGTCCGGCGGCGTAGACGAGTGCGGGCACCGCGAGGATCGAGCCACCGCCACCGAGCGCGCCGAGAGAGAGACCGATGAGGAACCCGAGTGGTGAAGCGAGCAGCGCGCGCATGATGGTCCCGGGTCACGACCCCGCGTGGGCTGCTTGACGGGTCTGCCAGGCGGTGTAGCCACCGACGAGGTCTGACACATCGGAGAAGCCGTGGGCGCGTAGCAGGCTGGATGCGATCGCCGACCGGTATCCGCCGGCGCAATACACCACGGTCGGTGCGCTCGGATCGAGATGGTCGAGGCTCGTGAGGAGCGCGGGCAGACTGATGGTGATGGCTCCACGGATGGCGCCGAGGGCGACCTCACCTGGGTTGCGGACGTCGATGATGACGAGATCGGGTACCGACCGAATCCGCTCGGCGAGCGAGTCGGTCGACAGCCGAGACAGGGGCTCGATGAGCTCCGGATGGGCGACGAACGCTCTGACCGGGTCTCCGAGTGCGCCGAGGACGCGATCGAAGCCGATGCGGGCCAGGCGCACCTTCGCTTCGGCCTCGTGGCCGGGGGGCGTCACGAGCACGATTGGTGTCTGGGCCGCCATCACTTCGCCGGCGTACTCGGCAAATCGACCACCAAGACCGACATTCACCGAGCCACGGATGTGGCCGGTGGCGAAGGCAATGTCGTCGCGGGCGTCGATCACGATGGCCCCGTCGCGTTGGTGGGCGAGAACCTCGTCGATCGTGAGACTCGGAACACGGATGTCGTCGGCGAGGAGCTCGCGCAGTTCACGGTTGCGGTTCGCGGCGAACGAGAAGTAGAGCGGAGCCACCGACTGACCATGGGTCACCGCCTCGACGAACTCGTCTTCGCTCATCGACGCCAACGCATAGTTGGTGCGGCGTTGCTCGCCGATCGTGGACACGGTCTCCGTGGAGAGGTTCTTGCCGCACGCCGACCCTGCGCCGTGCGCCGGGAACACCTTCGTGGTGTCCGGCAACATCAGCAGCTTGTCGTGCAGCGAGTGGAACAGTTGCCTGGCCAGCGCTTCAGCAGTGACGCCCACCGACGCGAGCAGGTCGGGTCGACCGACGTCACCGATGAACAGCGTGTCGCCGGTGAGCACCGCGTATGGAGTGTTGTCGCTGTGGTGGGGGTAGACGACGATGCTGATCGATTCTGGAGTGTGACCGGGCGTCTCGAGGATCTCCAATTCGACTTCACCCAGGTTGATGCGATCGCCGTCGCCATACGTGACGATGGGGAACTCGGCCCGTCCAGCCGCTGCGCGGCCGTATGCGATCGTGGCGCCCGTCGCGGACACCAGCTCGAGGTGGCCGGAGAGGAAGTCGGCGTGGAAGTGCGTCTCCAGCACCTGCTCGATCGACAGGCCGTGCGCTTTGGCGTCGGCCAGATACTCGCCGACGTCGCGCTGGGGATCGACCACGATGGCACGACCCGTGCTGGTATCACCGATCAAGTAGCTCGCGTGAGACAGGCAGTCGAGGTAGTACTGACGGAAGAACATGTGGATCGGGCTCCTTGGTGCAAGTGTTCGTCGCCGACAGCATATACCCCTGGGGGTATAAACTACCGAAGCGAGGCCGGTACACGGCGACCGACCTCGCTTCAGATCCGGTATCGCCGCTGCGTCAGGTGAAGATGATCTGCCCGCCGGCGGCGAGGTCGTAGAAATCACCGACGGTGATGATGTCTTGGACCTGTTCGACGAAGTCGTTCTTCTCCATCCCGAACATGTCGACCGATGCCTTGCATGCATACATGCCGCAGCCCGTGTCGGAGATCATCTCGATGAACTCGTGGATGGGCGGGATGTCGAGCTCGTCCATCTTCTTGCCCATCATGTGGGTGGCGATGCCGCTCATGCCGGGCAGGCCGCCGATGAGGGTTGGGATGTGCATGGCGGGGTTGCCCACGGTGGCGACCTTGATGTGGTCGATGCGCTTCCGGTGAATGGCGTCGAGCCCGAAGAACGTGAAGAACAGGTTTGCCTCCATGCCTTCGGCGCGGGCGCCGTTCGCCATGATCAGCGCCGGGTAGATCCCTTCGAGGGACCCTTTCGACACGATGATCGAAACCTTGGTGATCTTGCCGTCACCGTTCATGATCAGATGCATCCTTTCGGCTTGGGGATGCCGGCGATGCGGGCTGCCATCTTCGCCGGACCCTTGGGGAACAGTCGGTAGAGGTCCTTCACGCTGACCCCGGAGGTCTTGCCGAGCACTCGCACGGTCGGGCCCGTGCCCTTTTCGAAGTACTCCTTGCGCATGAAGTCGATGACCTGCCAGTGCTGATCGGTGATCGGCGAGATGCCGTCTGCTGTGGCCATCTCGACGGCGATTTCGTGGGTCCACTGTGTCGGGTCGACGAAGAAGCCTTCGTCGTTCAGTTCGACGGACGTGCCGGCGATGGTTGCGGTACTCATACCAGTGCCTCCTCAGGGGCGGTTGTGGGGTGTTGCTTGCCGTGCTCGGGCATGTCGGCGCCGATGCCGGGCATGTCGCGGCCCTGCAACAGGGCGTGCCAGTAGAACCACTGGAACATCAACTTGCCCAGGTGGTTCATTCGGCTCTCCTTCAGCAGGGGCATGCCGAGGCGCGACGGGTAGTGACCGGGCAACGGCTCGGTCTCGTAGTTGAAATCGATCAACAGGGCCTTGCCGAACCCGGTCTCGATGAAGCAGTTGGCGTGTCCATCGAAGGTGCTGGACAGCTCGCGACCGTCGAGGAAGCGGACGATGTTGTCGACCAACACCTCGCCCTCGAAGTGAGTCACCGACCCGGCCTTCGAGGCCGGCACGTTGGTGGCATCGCCGATGGCGAAGATGTTCTCCTTCGCCAACGTCTGCAGCGTCGACTTGTTGGTCGGGACGAAGTTCAGGTCGTCGCCGAGACCGTCGCTGCGGCCGACGTAGTCGGCGCCGCTGTGCAGGGGCACGACCACGGCCAGGTCGAACGGCACTTCGCGGCCGTCGTAGCCGACGAGCCTGCCACCCGAGCCATCGACCTCGCCGGTGTTGAACTCGGTGACGAGGTGGACGCCCTTCTCCTCCAGCAGCGAGGACAGCGTCGCCGACGCGACCGGCTTGGTGAATGCGCCGTCGAGTGGGGTGACATAGGTGATCTCGACCTTGTCGCGGATGCCGCGATCGGTGAAGTACCAGTCGGACAGGAAGCAGAACTCGAGCGGCGCAACCGGGCACTTGATCGGCATGTCGACGACGTTGATCACGAGCCTGCCGCCGTCGAAATCGGCCAGCGCCGCTTCGAGGGCCGTGGCGCCCGCCAAGTCGTAGAACGTGAACACCTTCTCGTTCCAACCAGGACCGGTGAGACCCTCGGTCTCGTCGAGTGCCAGGTGTGATCCGGTGGCGATCACGAGCAGGTCGTAGGAGATCTCACGACCGCCCATCAGCACCACGATGTCGCGCTCGCTGTCGACGTGATCGATTTCCGACTCGATGAACTCGACGTCCTTGTGCAACTGCTGGGTGCGGGGCCGAACGATCTCTTGTTCGTGGGCTAGACCGAACGGCACGAACAGCAGGCCCGGCTGGTACAAGTGGTGGTTGTCCTGGTCGATCACCGTGATCGCGACATCGCGGTGGGCCTTGTGGTAGTGGCGATGCAGTCGGTTGGCGATCAGGGTTCCGCCGGTGCCGCCGCCGAGGATCACAATCTGCTGATTCATCGGGTGACTCCTTGTCTCATGTCCATTCTCGGCCGTCGATACCCCTGGGGGTAGGGCAAGAAGTCCTGACTCGAGCAAAATCTGGTTCGGGTCGATCGCGATTCGGATGGTACCCTGGGGGGTATGTGTAGACGAGTGACCTGCAGAGTGTGTCAGCGACCGACGTGGGCCGGATGTGGCGCCCACGTCGAGCGGGTCCTGAGTGGGGTGCCGGAGAGCGAGCGTTGCGCGTGCCGGACCGAGGCCCACGCGTCGCCCACAACAGCGCAGCCCCGCCGGTCGTGGCTGAGCCGTTTGACCGGTCGTTGACCTCGGACGGCGCCTCCCGTCGTGCGGACAGCGGCCGCAAGCAGGGCGGACGCAGCATTCACCTCCCCGTGACATTGCAGAAAACTCCGAAGCGCACACTGCCTCCATGCGACGAGATCAACTGCGAGGCCCAGTGCTCCAACGTGCAGCCCGCACCCTGCTTCGTGCGCCAGTCCGCCGGCTGTGGCCGGTCAGCGTCACGGGGTACGAGTCGGTTCCGAGTGAGGGCCCGGCGGTGCTGTGTGCCAACCACCTCAGCTTCTTCGACGCCGTCGTGATGATGATGACCGTCGAACGGCCGGTCTACTTCATCGGCAAGACCGAGTACCTCGACTCGTGGAAGACACGCCGGCTGTTCCCGGCGATGGGGATGATCCCGATCGATCGTGACAACCCGGCGAGGGCAACGGTGGCGCTCGACGCCGCGGCGGACGTGCTGCGCGGTGGAGCGCTGTTGTGCATCTTTCCGGAAGGAACCCGATCGCGGGATGGTCATCTGCACCGTGGTTACATCGGTGCGGCACGCCTGGCCATTGCTGTTGGTTGCCCGATCCTGCCTGTCGGCATCATCGGTACCCGGGACATCCAGCCGCCCGGTGCACGCCTGCCGCGGCCGGGAGCATGTTCCGTCTCGATCGGGGCTCCGTTCACGGCCACCGATGTCGAAGTGAACAGCCGCCGCAGCGCGGCGCGAGCGCTGACGAATCAGGTGATGGAACGCATCTCCGAGCTCTCCGGTCAGCGATACGTCGCCGAGCACCACTCGCGGTCAGCCGTTGCCGACCAGCGACCGCATCGAGTTCGGCCGCACGGCCGGCGAGTGCCCGCTGGCGCCATCGACGCCCGTACGCCAGTGCCCGCCTAGCCCGAGCCGCTCGGTTTGTCTCAGGCCGCAGCGGTTGCTGCGGCGGCGAACTCGCAGAACGCGGCGTATGCCCGCGGACCGTAGACGGTCGCAGGTCCGCCGTTCATGAGCATGGCGACGCCGATCGCCTCGGCTGCTTCTTGCTGCGTTGCGCCTGCACGGGCAGCGCCTTCGGCATGTGATGCGATGCAACCGTCGCAGCGCTCGATCACGCCGATGGCCATGGCGATCAGTTCCTTGGTCTTGGCGTCGAGCGCGCCCGGCGCGAAGGCTGCGTGGTGAAACTCGCCGAAGCCTTTGTACACGTCGGGTATCGCATGGCGAAGTTCGCGATGGAGGGGCCGAAGCTCATCCAGGACCGCCTTGCCGTAGCCGTTCTCGCTCATGTCGTACTCCTTCTCGGGCGCTTGTCGCCATCTTCAACCTATACCCACCGGGGTATTATCGACTAGGGCCATTGGTCGGAACTTCCCACTGTCATTGCAGTCGTTGGTGGTACCCGGTGGGGTATAGTTCTGCTGATCACGACCACCGAGGAAGGCGCCTCATGGAGCTACCTGAAGAGACAGTTGCCGATCTCACCAAGCGATTGCGTCGAGCGGAAGGGCAGGTGCGCGGAGTACAGCAGATGCTGTCAGAGGGCCGCGACTGCCGCGAGATCGTGACGCAACTCTCAGCGGTCACCAAGGCGCTCGAGCAAGCCGGGTTCCTGTTGGTGGCAGCGGGCCTGACCTGGTGCGTATCGGATCCGGAGCGTGCGGCCGCCGAAGGCTACGCGTTGCCCGACGTGCAGAAGATGTTCATGAAGATGGCCTGACCATGACGGAGCCAGTGGCGCGGCGCGGCATGTGGGAGGAGCGATTCGGCACCGACACCTATCTGTTCGGCACCGACCCCAATGAGTTCCTGCGCGACAACGTGGCCCAACTGCCACCGGGATCGGTGCTGTGCCTGGCCGAGGGCGAGGGCCGCAACGCCGTCTTCCTCGCTGAGTGCGGCTACGACGTGCACAGTGTCGATCTCGCCTCGGCTGGCGTCGCCAAGACGTCGCGACTCGCCGAACAGCGAGGCGTCGAGGTCGATGCTGTGGTGGGCGATCTCGAGACGTTCGACATCGGTACCGAGCGTTGGGATGCAATCGTCTCGATCTTCGCACACATGCCGCCCCACGTGCGTCGAAGCTTGCATGCGCGCGTCGTCGCCGCGCTGAAGCCGGGCGGCGTGTTGTTGCTCGAGGCCTACACACCGGCTCAGGTCGGCCGCGGCACGGGTGGTCCATCGACACCCGAGATGACGATGACCCTCGCGGCATTGGGCGACGAACTCCGTGGACTGGAGCACATCCACGCTCGAGAACTGGACCGAACTATCGTCGAAGGGCCGGGTCACACCGGGCTCGGATCGGTCGTGCAGGTCATCGCCCGCAAGCCCGGGTGAGCTCCCGGCGCGTCGGCCGACGGTCAACTGCAATATGGTCGCGGTGATGGGGGATCGAATGCACGGGAAGGTGGCCGTGGTCGTCGGCGGCGGGCAGACGCCGGGGCAGACAGTCGGCAACGGACGTGCAGCGGCCGTCCTCTTTGCGCGTGAAGGTGCCCGTGTGCTGGTCGTCGATCGAGATCTGACGTCAGCAGATGACACGGTCACGATGATCAGAGACGAGGGCGGCGAGGCGATCGCCCATCGCGTCGACATCACCGATGTGACCTCGTGTGCGACCATCCCAACCGCGGCGTTCGGCGCGTTCGGCGCGCTCGACGTGCTGCACAACAACGTCGGCATCGGCGGAGGTGATCAGCCGGCGACCCGAGTCGAGGAGGATGCGTGGCAACGGATCTTCGACGTGAACTTGTCGGCCATGTGGCGCACCTGCAAGGCGGTGATTCCCGTGATGCGAACCGCCGGGCATGGCGCGATCGTCAACATCTCATCGATTGCATCGATCTGCTCGACCAACACCGCCGCCTACCAGATCTCCAAGGCAGGCGTGAACGCACTGACCCAACACCTCGCCATGGGCGTCGCCCGCCATGGCATCCGGGTCAACGCCATCTTGCCGGGGCTGATGAACACACCGATGGCGATCGAGGGGATCTCCGCGGCACGTGGAGTCGACCGCGACAGCCTCATCGCCGAACGTGACTCCGCAGTGCCGTTGGGCCGCAAGATGGGCACGGCGTGGGACGTTGCCCACGCGGCGCTGTTCCTGGCGTCTGACGAGGCGAAGTTCATCACCGGCGTGCTCCTGCCCGTTGATGGAGGGCAGTCCGTCCGGCGCGGCTGATCGATCGCGGGCCTCGGCACTCGTCGGCGTAGATTCACCGCGATGACCGATGACCGGGCTGCCGTGCACGGTCCCCGCTGCGATGTACCGGTGGTGCGAGCGGCAATGGTGCATTGGTGGGAAGAACTGACGTTCATCCACTGGCGATTCGACCCGGCCGAGGTGCAGCGGTTGCTTCCACCGGGGTTGACCGTCGAGACCTTCGACGGCTCGGCATGGGTGGGGCTGGTTCCGTTCTTCTTGCGCGTCGGGCTGCCAAAGGCTCGATCGATCCCATGGTTCTCCCGGTTTGCCGAGACGAACGTGCGAACGTATGCACGCAGCCAGGACGGGACCAGTGGAGTGTGGTTCTTCTCACTCGACGCAGCCCGATTGGGTGCCGTGGTCACCGCTCGGTCCACGTACCGGCTCCCGTACTTCTGGTCGAAGATGCGCATCGAACACTCGGGATCGACGATCTCCTATCGATCGACTCGCCGCTGGCCGCGGCCGCACGGCTCGACCGCGGCGACCGTCGAAATCGGGAAGCCGTTCGATCCTGCAGAGCTGACCGAGCTCGACCACTTCCTGACCGCGCGATGGGCTCTGTTCAGCGCCCATCGCACGGGGCTGCATCAGGCGCGGGCGTTTCACGACCCGTGGCCGCTGCATCACGCCCGGCTCGTCGATCTCGACGACACGTTGGTCGTCGCCGCCGGCTTGTCGGTGCCCGAGAGCACGCCACTCGTGCACTATGCGCCCTCGGTACGGGTGCGCATCGGCTGGCCGGCCAAGGTGCCGGGCACCTCATAGCGCCGCCGGTCGACTGCGGCCAGATCTCGGATCGGAGCGCTACGGGCGCTCGACCCAATCGGCCAGGAGGTCGGCGACGCGCAGGTGCTCCGGGATTCGCTCGGCGCCGATCAACTTGTCGATCCAGGCTTGCACGTGCCAGATGCGGCGCTCCTGGTAGTTGATCGCCTGACCGCCGTGGGCCGCGGACTCCATCGAGCGCTGGATCGGCTCGAGGTTCTCGTAGTCCTCGTCCATCACGGTGTCGAACCGGCTCAACCGCTGCTTCCAGATCTCGGCCTGCTCGGCCGGCATCTCCCCCTCGCCCCAGTCGGCGGCGAACCAGGTGATGTCGAGCCGAGTGCGATCGATGGACAGCGGCCAGAAGACCAGGAACGGGAAGCCGCGAGCATCGAACGGGGTGATGAGGTTCGGGAAGAAGCCGTAGGCGGGTTGCACATCGCCGTCGAGGAACAGGTTGGTCGCGCCCTCGAACACCGGCAGCAACTCGCGGTTGTCGCCGCGAGCGCCGCGGTTGACGGGCGAAACCATCGACTGGTGGCCGTGGTCGTAGAGCGTGATCACGGTCCCGCGCGTGTCGAGGCTGGGCCCGACGGTCTTCGGATGGATCGTCCGAGCGTGGTACACCTCCAAGAAGGCCTCGGCGAGGATCTTCCAGTTGCATCCGAGCTCGACCTTCTTGACGTCGATTACCCGGAACGGCGCTGCGGCGATCTCGGGGAGCAGTGAAGGGAGTGGCGCCAGCCAGTCGAGCAGCGGCTGGGCCTCCGGGTCGAGGTTGACGAAGTACCACCCTCCCCATGCCTCGCATCGCACGCCGGGCAGTCCTCGCTCCGACTTGTCGAGGTCGACGAAGTCGCGCTCGTCGGGCACCCTGACCAGTTCGCCGCACAGGTCGTAGCTCCACGAGTGGAACTGGCAGATCAGCACGCGCGCCGTGCCGCATTCGTCGCGAACGACCGGGGCGCCGCGGTGCCGGCAGGCGTTGTAGAAGGCCCGCACCACGTCGTCGTCGCCGCGCGTCAGCAAGATGTTGGCGCCGGCGATGTCGCGCAGTGCGTAGCTGCCCGGGGTCGGCAGCTCGGACTCATGAGCCGCGTAGAGCCACGTCCGCTTGAACAGGTGCTCGACTTCGAGGGCGCGGAACGTCGGGTCGGTGTAGCGACCGAGCGGCAGGTCGCGCAGTTTGGGAAAGCCCTCGGGCGGGCCGGTACGAGCCGTTTCGAAAGCCGAACGTTCGCGGAAGCGAGCGAGGTACTGGTCGTCCACGTTCGTACCTTTCGGTCAGTCGACGAGCGATTCGTCGGGCAAGTCGAACCAGCGCAGGTGCTCGAACTCCGCCGAGAGGGCGCCGGCGTGGGGGGTCGTCTGCGTCCAGGAAGTCGCGGCCTCGAATCGCGTTCGGGCGGCGTCGAGATACCCGGCAAGCGCGTCTTCCGAAGCTCGGGCGCGGTCGACCGGGGGACGCCGCAGGTCACCGGTCGCCGGATCGTACGACAGTTGCGAGAGGCGCAGCGGTGGCTCGATAGGCCCGTGGTGATGTCGCCACAGGCCCGACGCGGGGTTGAACCGGTACTCGGGGAGCAGCTTCCACCCGTGCTCGGCGACGAGGTCGACCGCGTCGACGAGGTATTGGAACACGGTCTCGGAGATGAAGTAGTTGAAGCTGACGCGCGTCCACCCGGGCTTGATGCCCTCGCAACCTTGGGTGATCTCGCGCTCGAACTCGTGCGACCGTTCGATGTCGATACCGAGCAGGCGGTGGCCGTAGGGGCCGGCGCACGAGCAGCCTCCCCGCGATTGGATGCCGAACAGATCACTGAGCAGCGCAACGACGAAGTTGTGATGGAGGTAGCGACCGCCCGGCCGCCTGATGACGAACGACAGGATCGACAACCGGTCCGAGCAGGTGTTGCCGAGCACCTGCATCGCTGGATTGGCCGACCACCTCGCAACGGCGCGCCGCCAGTACGACTCCTCGAGATCCTTGATGGTGTCGACGCCGACTGCCTGCTTCAACTGGAAGACCATCCCGGCGCGAATCGACTCGATGATGGCCGGCGTGCCACCCTCCTCGCGGTGCACCGGATCGTCGAGGTACCGGTGCTCGGTCGGGTTGACGTATGCGACCGTTCCGCCGCCGACGACGTCGGGCACGCGGTTGTGCAGCAACGAGCGACGGACCACGAGCACGCCGGGGGTGCCCGGCCCACCGACGAACTTGTGTGGACTGAGGAACACGGCATCCTTGTAGGCCAGCGGGTGCTCGGCGCACTGCGGGTACATGTCGATGGCGATGTACGGCGCCGCGGCGGCGAAGTCCCAGAACGACAGCGCGCCATGGCGGTGCAGCAGGTCGGCGATGGCGCAGGTGTTGGACACGATGCCGGTCACATTCGAGGCTGCGGAGAACGAGCCGATCTTCATGGAGCGGTCGGCATGGGCGATGAGCTCCGCCTCCAGCCGCGCCAGATCGATGTGGCCATCGGCGTCTTCGGGAATGGTGACCACATCGCCGATCGACTCGCGCCACGGGACTTCGTTGGAGTGATGCTCGAACGGTCCGACGAAGATGACCGGACGGTCGGCCTCGGGGATGCAGTCCGACAGGTGATAGCGGTCGTCGAGGTCGGCCGGCAACCGAAGGTTCATGATGCCGATCAGCTTGTCGATCGCACCGGTCGCTCCGGAACCGCAGAAGATCACGCAACACTCGGCGTCGGCGCCGACAGCATCGCTGATGATGCGACGAGCGTCCTCGCGCAAGCGTGTCGTCTGCAGACCGGTGCCTGACGACTCCGTATGCGTGTTCGCATACCGCGGCAACACCTCGTCGCGAATGAAGTCTTCGATGAAGCTCAGCGCACGTCCGGAGGCGGTGTAGTCGGCGTAGGTGATCCGGTGCGGCCCGTAGGGACCATCCATCACCTGATCATCACCGATGACGGACTCGCGTATCCGGCGCAGTAACGGGGTATCCACTGCGCCGAACACGGAGTCCAATCTAGTTCCGCCGATCCGTTGTTACGGCCTGCGGCTGAGCACGACCTTCAGTGCGCCGGTGTCTGCGGCGCGGCCGAACACGTCGTATGCCTCGATCATCTGATCAAGGTCGAAGTGGTGCGTGACGAACTTTTCGGCGGCGAGTTGCCCGTTTGTGATCAGCTTCAGAAGTGTCGGCGTGGAGTAGGTGTCGACCAGCCCGGTCGTGATCGTCACGTCCTTGATCCACAGCGTCTCCAAGTGAAGTGTCACGGCTTCGCCGTGCACGCCGATGTTCGCGACGTGACCGCCGGGGCGGATGAGCTCGGCAGCCAGTTCGAAGGTTGCCGGCACGCCGACGGCTTCGATCGCCACGTCTGCACCGAGGCCGCCGGTCAGGCTTTGCACCACGGCCAGCGCATCTTCGCGACCGTTGTTCACTACAACGTCGGCGCCGAACTGCTTGGCGGCTTCCAGTCGTGTGTCGGCCTTGTCGATGGCGATGATGTGGCTCGGGCTGAACAGCTTGGCGCCCATGATGGCCGAGAGGCCGATCGGGCCGGCGCCGACCACCGCGACGACGTCGCCGGGGCGGATGCAACCGTTGAGCACGCCGACTTCGTAGCCCGTCGGCAAGATGTCGGCAAGCATCAGCAGCTCCTCGTCGGAAACCCCGGCGGGTGCCGGGTACGTGGAGTTGTCGGCGAACGGCACCCGGACGTATTCCGCTTGGGTGCCGTCGATCTTGTGACCAAGGATCCAACCGCCACCGCGGAGGCATTGGCCGTAGCGGCCCTCGCGGCAGTACCTGCAGGAACCGCATGCGGTGACACACGAGACGAGCACCTTGTCGCCCGGCTTGAGGTTCTTGACCGCGGCACCAACCTCGTCGACGGTGCCAACCGCCTCGTGGCCGAGGATGCGTCCGTCGGTCACCGCGGGCACGTCGCCTTTGAGGATGTGTAGATCGGTGCCGCAGATGGTGGTGGCGTCGACACGAACGATCGCGTCGGTGTCGGCCTGCAGCGTTGGCTTCGGCACTTCTTCCCACGCCTTGTTGTTCGGGCCGTGGTACACGAGTGCTTTCATGGGTCTGACCTCCTATTGGGGTCTGTTGTTGCTTGGGAGATGAAGATGAGCCCACCGGTCCCACCGCCCAGAATGGCGGCTCATTTCATCCATCCATGAGACGTCGGACTGGGCGGGGTGACCAGTGCCGAACGACCTTTCATTCAGCGATGGATCACTCCCCCGTCAGGGGATGTGTCGGCATCGATTGCAACGGCGGCAGCGGGCGGGCGACCGCCGTCCCTCGGCTCGGCGGCGCGAACTCGCTGCTCGGCATGGCGTACCACTGTTCGAGATCGCTGATCACACGATGGTGCGGCTTGGCGTGCATCCATCCGGCCGCCCATGTCGTCCACAACCGTTGCGGGTAGGTGACGTGATCGGGACGGTGCGCGGCTCGGCGCGCCATCAGGGTGACGGCGACGACGACGCCCAGGAACACGAGCATCATTGCCGGGTCGTCGATGACCTTCGCCGGCTCGATGGTGCGGATGTACGGCGCCACGGCAAGGGCCGCAACGACGGACACGCCGGCCAACGCGACCGTCTTGCGCGACGGCGAAGTCGGGCGAACGCCCATCGTGCCGTCCGCGATGGCGAACAACAGCACGATCTCCATCACGAGGTAGAACGCCGAAGGGTTCACCTTGCCGGCCATGATGAACACGACGTTGAGCAGTACTGCCCAGCGCAGGGCGAGCCGCAACGGCTTGCCGAAGGCGATCGCCAATCCGCAGCCGAGTTGGGTCAGCACGACGATGATCGCCACGGTTTGTGCGCCTGGCGCGATGACGTGGTCCATCACCGGCCTGAAGAACGGGAGGGCGTCGTCGTGCTGGTTGGTCAGGAACGTGCGGAGCTTGTTGCCCGTCCACCATTGGCGATCGATCAGCTTTTCGGCGGCCGCACGAAGCCAGCCGGCGGCGAGGAACAGCCGGAGTGGCAAGAGCACCACCCCTGCCCGGTGATCGATTCTTCGGCGGGATGGTTGACGATCCAGCCGTTCTGGCAGGACTCGAATTTCATGGTCGAATGTGTCGATCATGAGGTGTGTTTCTCCTTCGATTCGTTGCCGAATGCGTTCAGGCGCGCGAACGTCGATGGTCATTGGGGGGACCGTCGCCGTCACGTCAGTATTACGAACACATGACAAATATTACGGATACGTTACGGGGAGACACGCCTGACTGACCGAAAGGGTTTCGATTCCGATCGTGACAACCACCACACGACACCCGATCGGGCGACATACTCGTACAGATTTCCCAGCCCGCACCTGGACAAACGCGATCGCCGCGCGAGGTGGTACTTTCTCGCATGTTGCACGATCTGGTCACCGACTATCAGCGCGATGGGTTCGCGTTCCGGCCAGGCCTGCTGTCTGCCGCGGAGACGCAGGTGTTGGTCCGCGAGACGGATCGGTTGCTTGCCGGAGACCGGCCTGCCGACCGTTTCGTGCTCGAGAAAGATGACACCACGGTTCGAACGATCGTCAACCCACATCGCTTCAGCGACGTCTTCGACCGACTGGTCGCCCATCCGACGCTCGTCGGCGCCGCCCGGGAGCTGCTCGACGACGAGGTGTACGTGTTCCAACTCGGGGTCAACAACAAGGCGAGCTTCCACGGCGACGTCTGGTTCTGGCACCAGGACTACCCCGGCTACCACTACGACGATCACATACCGGCGCCGAACATGGTCAACACGCTGGTGTTTCTCGACGAGGTCTCGCACCTCAACGGCCCAGTGATGATGGTGCCGGGCTCGTATCGCCACGTGCCGGGTCGGCCCGAGGTCTCCGACAAAGGCACCTCGTATTCCTTCCGGTACGCCGACAACGACACGGTGACGCAACTCGTCGGTACGGGCGGGATCGTCGCCCCGACCGGTCCGGCCGGCTCGACGATCTTCATGCATGTCAACACGCTGCACGGCTCGACAGCGAACCTTTCGCCGTGGCCGCGACGGATGATCACGTTGACGTACAACGCGATGTCGAACAAGGCGACCAGCCCCAGCACTCGACCCAAGCACATCGTGTACGACGATCGCGATCTTCCTGCGATGGTTCCCAGGCACGCGACGTGTCTCGAGGAGCTCTCCGCATCGGCGCTGCTGCCATGACCGTCTCCGAGTCGGTCGAGGCGAACCAGGGTCACGCCGACGCCCGACCGATGTGGGCTGAGGTCGACCTCGGCGCGATCACACACAACATCGCCCTGATCCGCGAGCGCGCCGGCCGACCGGTCAAGCTGCTCGTTCCCGTCAAGGCCAATGCCTACGGGCACGGGGCTGCCGTGGTCGGGCGGCATCTCGAGTCCCTCGGTGTCGATGGTCTTGCCACCGCCAACGTCGATGACGCCGTCGCGATCCGCAGGGCCGGGGTGTCGCTGCCCATCTTGTTGTACGGCGCACAACTGCCATCGGGCAACCACTACCTCCTGCAGCACAACCTCACGCCCACGGTCTACTCGTCGGGGTCGTTGCGATCGATCAGCGACTTGGCCACCGATGCAGGCCGAACGGTCAACGTGCACATCAAGGTCGACGCCGGCATGGGCCGCCTCGGTGTTCGCCTCGACGAGGCCGCCGCGTTTGCCGCCGAGGTGATGGGCGAACCCAACGTGCGGCTCGAAGGCATCTACACCCACATCCCGTTCTCCGACGGGCCCGGTCAGGCCTGGTCGCGCCGGCGCCTCCAGAGGTTCACGGAGGTTGTTCGGGCGATCGAAGCGACTCACCGCACCGCGATCGATTTCGTCCAGGCCGCAGCGAGCTCGGTGTTCGCCGAGGACTTCCCCGATGTGCTCAACACGATCGCTCCGGGCCATCTCACGTTCGGGCTGCACCCGATCGCCGGTGCCAGCGCCGAGGCATCCGGCTACCGCAAGGCGCTCAGCGCCCTCCGCGCTGCGGTGATCCACGTCGGTCATCGTCGCCGGGGCGATGACCTGCTGGGGGCCGGGCCGGGTGGCCTCGACGCCGACGCAACGGTCGGCGTGTTGCTGTTCGGCATGGACAACGGCTATCGCGCTGGGCCCGCAGGCACGCCTGCGTACATGCTGTGCCGCGGTCGTCGATGTTCGGTGCTCTCCGTTTCGGCCGAGTACACGGTGGTGGACCTGACCGATGTGCCTGGTGCTTCGGTCGGCGACGTTGTGACAGTGATCGGACGCGATGGCGACGATGAGATCACGGTCGAGACGGTGGCCGAGCAGCTCGGGGCTCCCAGCGCGGCGTACTGGATGGTCGGGTTGAAGAGCGTCCCGTACCGCTACACGGGGATCGGGGCCGCGTAGCTGTTCGTGGCGGTCCTGACCCGCACGGCGTGCATGCCGTAGATGCCGGCGACGATCGCCGACACCCCACCGATGGCCACACCGAAGCGCGCCCCGTAGTGCTGGCACACCCAGCCCAGGATCGGGCCGCCGATCGGGGTGCTGCCGAGGAACACGATCGCCTGCAGCGCCAGGACGCGACCGCGCATTGACGGATCCGCTCGCAGCTGCACGATCGCTGTCGATGTGGTCATGTAGGTGATGCTGGAGATGCCGACGAGCACGCCGATGGGATAGGTGAACGGCACGTTCGGGGTGATGGCCAGCAGCAACATCGAGGCACCGAATGCGTAGGTCGACCAGATGATGTGGCGCACGCTGACCGACGAACGCCGCGCTGACAGCAGTGCGCCGACCAGCGAGCCGACGCTGATGACGCTGTAGATCAAAGTGAATGTCCGCGTGGTGCCGTGCAGCGTGCGCTTGACGAGCAGGGGCATGACCGTCTGGAAGTTGAAGGCGAACGTGCCGACGATGGCCATCATCACCAGCGGGACGAACAGCTCGGGCATTGTGCGCACGTACCGCAAGCCCTCGCGAATCTGCCCCTTGCCACGGGGCGTCACGACGTGCGGGCGGTTCTCCCGCGTGCGCATCATGAACAGCCCGAGGATCACGGCGAGGTACGACACGCCGTCGGCCGCGAACGTCCATCCGTAACCGACGGTCGTGATCAGCAATCCGGCCAATGCCGGGCCGACGACACGTGAGCCGGTCATCAACGCGCTGTTGAGGCTGACGGCGTTCTGGACGTTCGCCTCGGGAACCATCTCCACCACGTAGGCGCGGCGCGCCGGGTTGTCGAACGCGGTCGCGATGCCGCCGAGCACGGCAACGACGTAGATCGCCGCGACCGGCGGGTGGTTCATGAAGGCGATGAAGGCCAGTGAGAACGACTGCAGCATGGCGAATGACTGCACGATCATCAACAGCTTGCGCTTGTCGGAGCGGTCGGCGACCAGACCCGACCACGCGCCCAGCACCAAGACCGGGCCGAACTGGCACGCGGCCAGCAGGCCGAGGGCGAAGCCGCTGTCGGTGAGCTTCAGCACCAGCAGCGCCTGTGCGATCAAGGTCAGCCAGTTACCGATCTGCGAGATCAGTTGGCCGCTGAAGAACAGCCGGAAGTTCCGGACGCGCAGCGAGTCGAACGTGGTGACCCGACCCGGGACGGCGTCGATCGTGACCGGCGATGCGGCCATCAGCCGGCCACCTCGGTGCGGTCGACGAGCTTGGCCAACACGTCGATCGCGTCGGTCAGCCGGCGCCGTTCGTCGTCGGTCAACGAAGCCAGTTGCGTTGCCAGCCACGACGTGCGTCGGCTGCGAACCTCGTCGAGGTGGTGTGTCCCGGCCGGTGTCAGCCGGATGCGGGTGACCCGGCGATCGCTGGGATCGGGTTCGCGGGTCACCAGACCGAGCGATTCCATCTTGCCGACGACAGCGGTGATGGTCGGGGGAGCGACCTGTTCGATTGCCGCGAGCTCGCCGTGGGTCGGCCCGCCGTGCTTGGCGATCGAGGCCAGCGCGGCGGTCATCGTCGGGCCGAGGCCGGTGCGGTCCTGCTGCCGCAGACGGCGTGCCAGACGAGCAACCGTGGGTCGCAGGGCGTTGGCCAACTCGAATTGGGCTTCCTGACTGCGGGTCGTGGTCGTTGACGGCGTTGGCATGGCGCCAGTCTACCAGTAGATAGTTCGTTCGACGAACTAATTGATATTCGTTCGCAGGTTGCCGTTTTCGGCGCGGTAGCGGCGCACATCGCCTGGTGGCGCGACCGAATGTGCTCCTGTGAGCGGATGCCGGCCACGTAGCGAGACGACGAAACAGACGCTGCGCCGTTTTTGGCAGCCGGGCTTACGACTTTGATCGCAACCGCGCCCCTTTCGGGGGCGCGGGCGCCGACGGCGGGCTAGCACCAACGTGCGATGGTGAAGCCGACCGCCACTGGTACACGATGCTGCACGACCACCGAACTCATTGGTGGCAGACGAACTGCCTCGACGAGGCGGTGGGACGAAGGGACGAAGCAATGAGTGGACGAGTGTTGTTCAGTCGCGCGCCTCAGAGCGGCGCCAGCGTTGATACCGGTGGTGGAATGCCACGGCGGCGTCGCATCAGCCTCTGGCTGGTAGCGCTGATGACCGTAAGTGGTGTGTTGGTAGCACCGGCGCTGAAAGGCGTGACCAGTGCCGCTGGCATCGTCAACAACCCGCCGGTCGGCACGCATTCGATCCTGGTGTTCCCACAGCGCGACTTCGTGTCGGCCAGTGGCTACGCAGCCGACGACTTGGTCGTCGTCAAGCTGATCCACCCCAATGGCACCACCATCAGCACCGACCCGGCCAATCCGATCGTGCCGCAGGAAGACCCGCGGGCGGCGCCAGGCGCACTGTTCGCCGGCATCGTCGAAGTCAACCACCCCGGTGGGAGCTGCTGGTTCACGACGACACCCGACATCCGTCCTGGCGATGTGGTCGAGATCGACATCGTTGCTGGGCCGAACGCCGATACCGCCGACGCGACCACTGTGTCGAACATCACCGTGCAGCGCCCCGTGCAGACTGGCCCGGGCACGGTCGTGGTCCACGGCACCGGTGTCGCCAACGACGGCGTGAGTCAGATCCCCGTGGGTCAGCTCGAGCAGCGCTTGGTCGCCAACCGCGATGCCTTCGATGTGAACGGCCGCCGCACCCTGCGCGCCGTTGCCGCCCCGGCCACCGCCGATGGCGTGCTCAGCTATGACGGACCCGATCTGACGACGTGGACCGCGACCTACAGCGGGCTCGACGCAGCCGACGTCACCCGTGCCCTCGGAGCCGAGGCTCGCGGCATGTGGCTCGGTGCGGCAATCGCACCTGCTCTGGAAGGCACGATCTTCGAGATCGGCGCCGCTGTCGTGCCTGGCCCGGCCGCACCCTGCACGGCGCCGCTCGAGATCCTCCCACCCCCGCCGGGCAGTGAACTGATCCCGCCGAGCGACCCGACCCAATTGACGGCTCAGGTCAGCAACTCGAACACGGTCACGTTGAACTGGCAGGCCTCGACCGACAACGTCGGCGTGACCAGCTACGGCGTCTACCGCGACGGCGTTGCCGTCACAAACGTGCAGAACCCCGATGGTTCAGCTCCGGCGCCGACCACATATGTCGACAAGAACACCGCACCGGGCACCTACACCTACACGGTCGATGCGGCCGATGCCATCGGTAACCGCTCCGCTCAGTCCAACGCAGTGACGGTGACCACCGTCGCGCTGCTTGCGCCCAACGTTGCGGCCAGCGAGCCCCCGGTCTCACCGGTGCAGATCATCGGCTTCCCGTCGCGCGACTTCATCTCGTCGTCAGGCTTCGAAGAGAGCGACACGGTCGACGTCCAGGTCATCCGCAACGGAGTGATCGTCAGCACCTCCGACCACCAGATCCCGCAGGCCGATCCTCGCGCTGCTCCCGGCGACCCGTTCGCCGGCACCG
>JANMNE010000113.1:0-1759 GCA_031373785.1 Ilumatobacteraceae bacterium | reverse complement strand
TCGAGGAATCAACAACCCCAGTCGTCGCCGGCTCGGAGATACGGGTGCTCATCACGGCCGGCGTTTTCGTCGTTCTCATGGCCGTCTACGCGGTGATCGCCAACGACGGCGCAGTTGAAATCATTTACCTGGAGATCGAGTCGTCGCCGAACGACGACGCTTGACGCACTCGATCGCGCTATCAACTGTCGAATCGAGGTTTGCTGGCTCTTCTCGTTGAGGTGGGGAGAGCGTTTGGGTGAGGGTCCGCGTGCGGGTGCAGGGATCCCGCCATCGTTGCGGTTGTTCTACGACTGCGACGACGAGGAGATCCCTGCGATGGGTGACGGTAGTGGCCTGGCCGAGGCGATGCTCGGTCTCGATGGTGTGCGCGTGATCGACGTTCGAGAAGCCGACGGTGAAGTGACGATCGAGGTCGAGACGACCGAATTGCGAGCGTGGTGTCCGCGTTGCGGATGCCGAGCCGAATCGCAGGATCGGATGTGGGTCGATGTCCGCGATCTGGAGTGCTTCGGCCGCCCGACGCGACTGCGGATCTGGAAGCGCCGGTGGCGCTGCCGCGAGCCGTTGTGTTCGGCGCGGACGTGGACCGAACCACTTGAGTTCCTCGATGCCCAGGTCGTGTTGACCCGACGCACCGGCGCCGAGGCCTGCCGTCGTGTCGGCGAGTTGGCGCGGCCGGTGTCGCAGGTCGCGGATGAGTTCGGGGTGTGTTGGGAGACGATCATGAACGCCGTGGTCGAGCACGGCACACCGCTCGTCGATGACCCGGACCGGATCGGTCGGGTCCGCCAGCTCGGTGTCGATGAGACGTCGTTTCTGCGTGCCAATCGGCATCATCACACGATCTACGCGACCGGTCTTGTCGACTTGGAACGCCGTCGGCTGATCGACATGGTCGAAGGCAACGCTGCCGTTGACCTGCGCCGATGGACTGCGAACGCGGATCCGGCCTGGCTCGCTGGGATCGAAGTGGTGGCGACGGATCTCGCTCAGTCGTTTCGGGCTGGGTTGTCGCCGCACCTCGATCACGCGATCCGCGTCGCGGATCCGTTCCACGTGGTCCGCGTCGCGAACCGTTGCCTGGACGCGGTGCGCCGCCGGGTGCAGAACGAGACGCTCGGCCACCGTGGCCGCAAGCACGACCCGCTCTACAAGATCCGCAAGCTGCTCCTCACCGGTTCCGAGCGGCTCAACGAACGCGGACGCGATCGGATCCTGCTGTCGCTGCGAACCGGTGACCCCAATGACGAAGTCGTCGGCGCGTGGCTCGCGAAAGAGAGTGTTCGTGACGTGTACCTCGCCGGCAACTACGCCGACGCGGCGGTCGTGTTGGACAAGGCCATCGCCGGCTGCCAAGCCGACGAGGTCGCCGAGATCCGGTCGCTCGGCAACACGCTCGCGTCGTGGCGAACCGAGATCCTCGCCCGGCATTCAACCGGCGCTTCGAACGGGCCCACCGAGGGCCTGAACCTGTGCGTCAAGAAGGTCAAGCGCTGCGGTCACGGCTTTCGCCGGTTCGACAACTACCGGCTCCGCGTGCTCCTCCACACCGGCGGCGTCACCTGGCCCGAACGACCCTCACCACCGCGCATCCGAACACGCTGCTCCCCACCCAGATGAGAAGAGCCGGTTTGCTCGCGTGTCAACCCGCTGTAACGCGGCGCTTCAGGCGGTCGTCGTTGTGCGCTCATCGCGTATCTCGCCAGCGGTACGCAGGACTGCTGATCGTTCCGCGCCCAGTCGCCTCCGGGATGGC
>JANMNE010000348.1:0-8370 GCA_031373785.1 Ilumatobacteraceae bacterium | reverse complement strand
CACCAGGATCTGGTCGCAGCCGGCCGCTTTCAATGCGTCCATATCGGATCGGATCAACGCGGCGGTCGTGACGCGGCCGTTGTGATCGAGCTCACTCACACCGCACATCAACGTGGCGCGCGAGTTGAAGGCCTGCGCCAGTGGGGCACCGAGATCGCCTCCGTAGATCGCGAATGACAGCAGTCGCTCGGAACCGGGCAATTCGGTGAGTGCCAGGTTGAGAACAGCCGAATCTGGAAGGAAGTTGGCATACGGCTTGACGCCGGTGGCGGGTTCCACGATGGTGTGGACGATCGTCCACCGCGATCGGAGAATGTTCCATTGCGGCGACGGGGGCGGAGCGTATTCATCCCCCAGGTCCCATGCGGCGATGTTGGCCAGCACAGGCTGCCAGTAGGCGATGGCGGCGTTGCGGTCTTGCGGTGCTCCCCAGAACCGGGCGTCGTAGACGACGGTCTTCATCCCGACCGTGGCGTTGAGGAGCACCAGACGCATGTACACATCCGGCGGGACGTATCGGTTCTTCGGATCGACGGGGGTGTAGCCGGTCACGGGGATGTTGCAGGGCCCGAACGTTGCGTCGATGCCGCCGGCCAGGGCCATGGCCCGCACCGCCGTTGCGGCCTGAGGCACATCGGGGTTCACCCCGCACCACGCCCAGGTGTCGACGGTCTGCGGCGGCGTCGGGGCGACTGCCGCACTGGCCAGTGGTGCCGGCACGATCGCGGCGACTCCCGTCCACAGCGCGACCCCGAGCGCGACACAGCAAGGGAGTCGTCTGGTCATTCCGTGAAGTCTACGAGCCGCCGGCCGCTGAGGGTAGGGCGGGGTTCGGTCTCGCACTTCCGAGACTCCAAGCAGGCGTTCCCTGCTCGCCCTCGACCGACCGACTCTTCCATCGGTCTCTCAGTTGTCGAGGTTCGGAAGGACGAGAAGTGCAGACTCCTGCGACTCTGCAAATTCCTCGATGCTCTCGACGCTGTCGCTCAACAGTGTTGCGATGGCGGAAGTTGATTGGTTGCCGACGCGTAGCCAGATCGATTTCGGGGGTGGACCGAGCAGAAACGCGAGCTGCCGAAAGTCAGAATCCTTGGACGCTATGGCGAAACCGTGCTGGCCGGCGTAGTCCCAGATCTCGCGGTCCGAGGCCGTGTCGAGCCCGAGTGTCACGACATGGGAACTGTCTGGGAAGAGATGCGCCAGATGTACGACGAGGTGTCGTGAGAGGTTCTGGTCGAAGAGAAGCTTCACGCGGGAGCGGCGAGGCGGCGTTCGCGCATTGCGGCGAACTCAATCGCGGCCCGGACGTGTGTCTCGGTGAGTTCGGGGAAGTCGCGCACGATCTCCTTGGTGGTCATGCCACTGGCGAGATACTCGAGCACGTCGTAGACCGCGATGCGAGTGCCGACGAAGCACGGCTTGCCACTCCGCACGCCACCCCGCACCTCGATCAGCGGCATCAGGTCCATCCACCCACGATAGCCCGACATGGCGAGTTGAAGGTTCGTAGGAGTAGTTCCCCGAGTTCGTTCCGTGGGATTCGGGTGACAGCGGCTGGATCTGGGCGCGAGTGATATCGCTGACCAGGCTTGATTCGGCAAGCGTGGCGCCCAGATCGGGGTCTGACGGATCGTCGGGAGGAAGTCGTTAGGCTCGCTGCGATGTTGCGGGAACCCGATCGGGCACGGCGATGACGATCGGGTCCAGCGCCCGCCGACTGCTCGGTCCGCGGCTCGAACGCGTCGCCGCAGACCGCTACCGGCGGATGTTCGTCGACCTCGACGCGTTGGCAGCCACCATCGCCGGCCTGGGGTCGTTCGCCACGGTGATCGAGGTCGGTTGTGGCGAGGGTGCGCTCCTGGCGCGCCTGATGGACGCGCTGGATCCCGACGCCTCGGCGCTGGGCATCGACATTGCGCCGAACCCGGGCCACGGCTACACGGGCCGCAATCGCAACGTCGAGTTCCGTCAGGCCGCGGTGGCGGAGGTGGTTGCCGACGGGTTGCGGTTCGACCTGGTCGTGGTCTCCGACGTGCTGCACCACATCCCACCCGTCGACCGGCGCGACTTCCTCGAATCGTGCCGCGAACTGCTCACGCCCAACGGCACGATCGTGGTCAAGGAATGGGTGCGCCGCCGCAACGTTGCCCACCTCGCGGCATGGGGTTCGGATCGCTTCATCAGCGGCGACAAGGGCGTGGCCTTCTTCTCCGAGGATGAACTTCGTGTCGTTTTCACCGAAGTGTTCCGAGTCGATGGCGCTCCGCTGATCACGACCCACACGCGACCGCATTGGAACAACGTGGTCCTGGCGACCACGAAGCCTGTGTAGCCCGAGTCACGGACTGGTTGGGCGCGATCTCGGTACTCCCAGTGCCGAGATCGAACCCGTTGAGCCGGGTCGGGTTCGCTGTGAGTACACGCAGTACCGGAATCGCGCCCGACCCGGGCCGGGGCGGCGCGGCGCGAGGAGAGCAGTAGGCGCAACTGCGTCCAGACATGATGACGGACGTGACGCACGCGGCGCAGGGCGAACGTTGCCGGACGCGGTGTGAGCACCGATGTTGCGCGACGAATCGCACTCGAACTGAACCGTACGAATTTCCGGCGGGGCGTCAGCAGCGGCATAGCGTGGCGACATGGACTATTCGGTGACTCCGCTCGACGAGATTGCTCCGAAGGTGGCGGCGGCTCGGGCCGCGTTTGCGGCCGGTACCACCCGGCCGTTGGCGTGGCGCCGGGCGACGCTCGAGCGGGTACGCGACCTGATCCAGGAGCGTGAATCGCGACTGCTCGATGCCTTGGCGGCGGACTTCGGCAAGCCGAGGTTCGAGGCGTGGACGACGGAGCTCGGCTTCACGGTCAGCGAGATCAATCACGTGTTGGCTCACCTCAGTACGTGGATGCAGCCCGACAAGGTGGCCACGCCGATCGCATTCAAGCCGGGTTCGTCGTCGGTGGTTCCCGAGCCCGTCGGCGTGGCATGCGTGATCGCCCCGTGGAACTACCCGGTGCAGCTGCTGCTCGCTCCCATGGTCGCGGCGATCTCCGCCGGCAACGCGGTGGTCGCCAAGCCCAGCGAGCTGGCACCCGCCGCAGCGGCTGAGTTGGCCTCGCTGATCGAAGCCATCGGCGACCCCGCCATCGCAGTCGTGCAGGGTGGGGTGGCGGAATCCACCGAGTTGCTCGCTCAGCGTTTCGACCACATCCTGTACACCGGCAACAGTCGCGTCGCCCGGATCGTGATGCGCGCCGCGGCAGAGCACCTCACGCCGGTCACGCTCGAACTGGGCGGCAAGAGCCCGGCCATCGTCAGCCGCCACGCCAACGTCGCCGTCGCTGCGCGCCGGATCGCTTGGGGCAAGTTCATGAACGCGGGCCAGACGTGCATCGCGCCCGACTACGTGTTGGTCGAGCGACCCGTGCACGACCAGTTGGTAGCCGCGCTCGGCGCGAGCATCACCGAGTTCTACGGCAGCGATCCGCAAGCCAGCGCCGACTACACCCGCATCGTCAACGAACCGCACTTCCATCGCCTTGAGAAGTTGCTCGACAACGGGACCGTTGCCCACGGCGGCATCACCGACACCGACACGCGATACATCGCACCCACGGTGCTCACCGGGGTGAGTAGCGACGATCCCGTGATGGGCGAGGAGATCTTCGGGCCGATCCTGCCGGTGATCGCGGTCGACTCGCTCGACGAGGCAATCGCGTTCGTCAACGCCGCGTCGGCCAACGGCGACACGCCACTGGCGTTGTACACGTTCAGCGAGAACGATGCCGAGAACGATCAGGTGCTCGCCGAGGCCACCAGTGGGGGAGCGTGCGTGAATGGCACGCTGCTGCACATCAGCAATCCCAACTTGCCGTTCGGCGGTGTCGGTGAAAGCGGCATGGGCTCGTACCACGGCAAGTTCGGCTTCGACACGTTCAGCCACCACCGTGCCGTGCATACCCGCACCACCAAGCTCGACCCCTCGCTGATGTATCCGCCGTATACGGCAAGGAAGCAGAAGCTGGTGCGCAAAGGCATGACCATGCCCGACCCGCGCGACCTCGCCGCCAAGCTTCGGGGCGCGTTGCGGCGCGGCTGACGACTCGGCCGTCGGATTGCGACGTACCGAACCCGGCGCCATCGAGCAGCCCAAGCGGCGGGCGGGCGCTCGCTTGCGGAACCGGTCCTCAGTGTCAGCTCCCTGAACGACAGTCGGTCAATCCGCTTACATAGACGACGCGGGGATGCAGAAAATACTCGCCGCATACGTCTCGTCAGCGAGGGCGATACACGGTGGAGCGGTGGTCGATGCGATGGACGACGACGAGCTCGCCGGCCTCGATGATTTCGTAGACAATCCAGTACGCACCTCGACGCGCCGAACGCATGCCAGCGAGTTCACGTTGCAACGACCCACCGACTCGATGAGGTCTGTCCAACAGCGCCCCAAGCATGAACTCGATGATTGCAACGGCGGTTCCTTCTGGGAGTCGCGCAAGCTGGCTCTGGGCTGGTCCGGTCACTCGAAGTTGGTAGGGCTGTTGATCGTCACTCACCGCTTGAGGTAGCTGGCACGAAGTTCGTCACCGGTGACGAAGTCGCCCGCCTCGTACGCCGCACGCGACTCGCGGAGTTCGGTCATTGCCTGGGGGTCGGACAGCAATTCGAGGGTGTCCTCCAGAGAGGCGAGTTCGTCTGGGCTGATCAGTACAGCTGCGGGGCGTCCGTTGCGAGTGACGGTGATTCGGTCGTGGGTCTGTTCCACTCGGTCGACCATTTCAGAGAACTTGGCCTTCACATGCGCCAGCGACAGGGTTTCAGATATGACTAACATTCTAGTCACATGATTTGAGGGAATCGGTCAGCAGTCGGCGAGAGCTTGCAGCGCGTCGCACCTGCGCTTGTGGCCTCCGGGACCGAGCGAGCCCAGACGAGTTGTCAATGTCGACTTCGGTACTGCGGCGAGGTTGTCGAAACTGTCGAGCGGCACACGGCCACGGCGTAGAGCGGGCCGCCGTACTTCGCAGCGTTCGGATCGAACGCGCCGTGAGTCGCCCCACGCTCGACGCGCGACATCCGGCTCACAGCGGTTCGGGCGCCGCCAAGCTGTGAGTCCGATCCCGCTGGAACTGGCCACCTACGACCGCCAAGTGCTGCAAGAGTCGCCGGTGGTAACGCCCAACCGAGAAGTAAACCAATCAGGATCTCAACCGATTGGTGGGTGTGGGTAGTTCGTTGGGGGGTGAAATTCAGGGTTGGTTGAAGATCTGGTGCGTGCCGACGCGACGCCACACGATGTGCGCTTCGCCTTCAGTCACCGGTTCGCCGTACTCGAATGTGGCCCGTCCGTCCGCTGCCCACGTCAACTCGAAGATTCCGGTCGCCCCCTGAATACCTTTGACTCTGAGACCCTTTCGAATTGTTCGATTGCTTCCCAGATCCTCGACGAATTGCTGGACCGCAACCAGGAAGAGTGCTTGTTGGTTGGGAGTGAGCCGTTCGAAGTCCGCTCGAAACCGCGCCAGCCACGCATAGGTCGGCACTCTCTGTCAGCGCTTGCGGCGGGTCTTAGCCGGGTTGGCAATCGACCGCAGTGCTTCGACCAGCGCGTCTCCCGAATCGAACGTCTCCACTCGCCCGGCGTCGCGGTCGGCATCGGCGGCACGTTCGCCAGCCTGCCACGTCGAAGCCCAGAACCATGCTTGCGTTGAATCGATCACCTTGCGGGGGCGCAGCAGGATGCCGTCTTCGGTGATCTCTGCGTCGAGCAGATCACCTTCCTCCAAGTGCGCTCTGCTGCGGATCTCCTCGGGAAGAGTTATCTGTCCCTTCGCGCGCAACGTTGTTCGGGCCATGCAACGATCATACTTTCACAAAGTAAGAATTTCTCACTCATAGCCGTTCAGTATCAACCGGTTCGTCCGCGCCGGAAAGCGATACATGGTTGACACCGGCCTATCGGCTGCGGCGGCTCGGCTCACGCCGCACGACGTGCTCCACGACAACGATTTGCTCGGTCGGTACTTTGATGCCTTCACGACAGCGCAGTTTGAGGTTGCCCTGATGTATCCGCGGCCTGGGCTCCACCATCTTCGGCTTGAAGGTTGGCGTCGGGAGGTCGATCTGGTTGTCGAACTTGGGCCGGGACGAGTGCTGGGGTTTGAGTTCAAGGCCGGGGCGGCGCCCGATGCCAACGATGCAAAGCATCTGTTCTGGCTACGAGATCAACTCGGGAAGGACTTTGTCGGCGGAGCCGTGATTCACAGCGGGCCCGCAATCTACGAGTTGGGTGACCGCATCTACGCCGTTCCGCTCTGCGCCGTGTGGGCGTGAGAACGGCCAGCGGCGCCCGACAACACCCCTCCTCACATCGGCAATGCAACAAGGACATCGACCTGGCACTTGGTGCCGGGAGCTCGAGCCAGGCGGCCGTCGGCGGTGAGGAGTGTGCAGGCGAGCCCTTGGGCGAGCGCAATGTAGGTGGCGTCGTAGGCGGTGACGTTCGCTCTCAGTTCGTACGCACGGATCATCAAGGGGCCGGTGGGGAAGCGGTCGATAGGGAGTGCGAGTAGGTCGTCCACCGCCGACCGAAAACGACGGCCTGTGAGATCGCCGGCGAGCCAGCGTTTGCGCAGGACGGCGACGGTTTCGACGTCGATGAGATCGGGCGCCGATACCTGGGCCGCAGCCGCCATGCAGGCGCGGGCCGCCTGACCGGCTAGGCCGTCGTCGCCGACCACATTGGCGAGGACCGATGCATCGATGACCATCAACGCTTGCTGCGTTCGACGTCGAGATCGCTGACAGCAGTATCGAAACCTACGCGGCCTCCTTTGTGGCGAGAAATACGTGCAAGGACCTCGTCCATCGTTGGAGCACTCGCTAGTCGGATCAGTTCCTTCGCAAGGTATTGCTGCAGCGATTGGCCTGCGGTTTCGGCTCGACGCTGCAGGCTCGCATGCACGTCTTCTGGTAGGTCGCGGACCAAAACATTTGGCATGCTTGCATTATGCTATCACTTCGATCGAAAGGCAACAGGGTCCTCAGTCTCCAGGCCTGGTGTGCCTGTCGAAGAAGTGCTTGCCGCCGCCGTGCTGACAGCCGGCGCGTCAGCCTGGTCTGAGGTTCCACATCCGCCAACAACGGCCAGCTCCAGGGCAACTATGAGGCCTGTTCTCATCAACGGGTCCGCTCATTCGTGCACCGCTCAACGAGATCTACGGCTGGAACGCTAACGCCAGCCCTACGGCCGGCGCTGCACGACGATTCCGGCCGAGGTCGTCACGTATTGCTCGAGGAGCAGCTTGAGGTGGACCTTGCTGGTGTACGGCGGGGTGTCGACGTGGAAGTCCCAGTACTGCGAAGGGGGCGCGACGGTGAACTCCTTCACGATGTGCCCACGATCGCGCAGCCTTCGCACGAGCTCGTCGATGTCTCGACGTCGGTAGATCACCGTGGGACCTTCAGTCACGGTGTGCTCGTTCGACGTCAGGTTGAACTCGGTAGTGTGCACTGCAATGCCGCCACTGCGCAAGGTGTTCTCGACCGCGGCAATCACGAAGTCCATGCCGGCATCGAGGCTGCCGAGGTGCTCGAAGCAGCACGACGACCAGTTGAAATCGAATCCGCTCAACTCGGCAGGGATGTCCCTCATGTCGCAGGTGCGATACGACACGTTGGCATCGAACACCTCGCCGGCGACGATCTCGGGATAGCGAATCTGCGCCAGTGAGCTGAGATGCTGACCCGTCTCGGCCCAGCCATCCGCCTCGCCAACTTCTGTCGGTGCGTCGGTGGCGACGATGTTGGCGCCCAGGCTCGCAAACAGCGCCGGCAAACGTTCTGAACCCACGCCGAACACCAGCCCCCTGCTGCCGGGTAGGACAACGCCGGATTCGAGAAGGTGGTGCACCACGAACACCCACTCCCACAACTTTCGATGCCAATCACAGGGGTACTTCAGCATCTCGCACAGCTCCGCGTAGCGGGGATGAACGAAGTCAGCAGCGTGGCACGTCGAGTAGCGCATGAACTGGTCGAGCGGCGCCGGCGGGAACGGCGGCGGCGGGACGAAGAAGTGTTCGTCCTGCGCGCTCAGGTGCCCTTCGATCAACTCCACGCGGTTGTGCAACAAGGCCACTTCCTGGGCCAGATCGCCGTCGGATGTGACGGCCACCGTGGCGCGATCGCGAGCAATTCGTCGCTTGACACCCGCGATCACTCGCCGCGGTTGCAGCAGAACCCTGGCGTTGAAAGGCATCGCCGAGAATACCTGGCGGGGACGGCTTACGAGCTCCACTCGACCACGGAATAGTCGCGTCCGCCAGCCCGGAAGGTTGTCCTGATCCTCGCACCGTAGACCCGAACATAGA
>JANMNE010000073.1:0-11995 GCA_031373785.1 Ilumatobacteraceae bacterium | reverse complement strand
ACCAGCCGGCCGTCCACGGAGCCACTGAGGACCTCGTCCATGGCCTCGTTGACCTGGTCGAGTTGGCGTGACTCGCGCACGATCGTGGTGCGCCCCGCAGCATGAAGGGCGAAGGTCTCGGCCAGATCGAGTCTGGTCCCGACGAACGACCCGACGACTTTGAGCCCCATCACGACGGTCTCGAAGATCGGGAGCTTCATGAAGTTGTCCTTGGGAAGCCCGACGAGCACGAGCGTGCCGTTGCGCTTCAAACTCGCCAACGCTTGCTCGCAGGCCACCGGAGAGGCGGCCAACGCGATCGCACAGTTCGCACCGCCGAGGCCCTGGATCTCGGCGACCACATCGTGGGTCTTGGAGTTGAACGTGTACTCAGCGCCGAGGTGCTTGGCGACCTCGAGTTTGGCTTCGACGAGATCGACGGCGGCGACGGTCGCGCCGGCGATCTTGGCGTACTGCAACGCGAGGTGCCCGAGGCCGCCGATGCCGAAGATCGCGACGAGATCCGACGAACGCGCACCAGACACCTTGATTGCTTTGTACGTGGTCACGCCGGCGCATGTGAGCGGCGCTGCGTCGAGCGGGTCGATCCCTGTAGGGACAACACCGACGAACGATGCATCGGCAACGACGTACTCGGCGAACGCACCATTGATCGTGTACCCGGTGTAGCGCGCCGAAGGGCACAGTGTCTCCCAACCGGACGCACACGCTTCACACGCTCCGCACGCCCAACCGAGCCACGGGATGGCAACACGGTCACCTTCGCTGACGCGGGTGACGCCGGCACCGATGCGCTCGACGATGCCGACACCCTCATGGCCGGGAATGAACGGTGGTGCCGGCTTGGCCGGCCAGTCGCCTCCGGCAGCGTGGATGTCGGTGTGGCACAGGCCGGATGTCTCGACTCGTACCAGGACCTGGCCAGGCCCGGGTGACGGAGTGGGAATGTCCTCGATGACCAGTGGGTGTCCGAACTCGTGCACGACTGCAGCCTTCATAGCGACCTCCTCGATCGGACCCTGATTGTCCGTCGGCCAACCGATGCCCGCCAGAGTCGTTCGACCCTCGTGATAGACATCGCCGCGCGGCCCAGTTGCTGCTGTCATCCGATGAGTGAACAACTGGCTGCACTGCAGGCGAAATCGGTCGTAGATCATGATCGCGACGTACATCAAGGCTCGGACCGAGCCGATCGCCGACTGACACAGCTGATCCGGGGACTTTTGGCCCTACGGGTGTGGCGGTACCTGTGGTCTCGTGGAACGGAACCGCAAACCCGACCGTGTGGAGGCCGCGAAACATGACCACTGATCAAGCTGTTGCGCCCAGCAAACCTGATTCGGCTGCCCACATGGAGCTGATCGAAATGCTCCGCACCCATGGCCAACGCGAAGGCTCGGCGCTCTCGTCGTACCAACGACTGGCCGAGCAATCCGACGACGAGGGCTTGCGCTATCTCGTGCGGCTGATCATGGCCGATGAGACCCGGCACCACCAACAGATCGCCGACATGTTGGACGACGAGTTGCACCCGTTCCGCTGGTATGACGACAATCCACCGACGGTTCCGACGATCAAGGTGCGCGACGATCCAGCGCTTCGCGCCGAGACCGACCGGCTGCTGGCTTTCGAGAAGGAAGACATGAAGGAGCTCCGCCGCCTCCGCAAGGAGCTGCAGTGGAGCCACGGGAACCCGCACGGAGATCCGTTGTTGCCGTTGCTCGTCGATCTGATGCTGCACGACACCGCCAAGCACATCGACATCTTGAAGTTCATCCGCGCCCGGACGCGCCGCCCGTAACCGCTGAGCGTCGCCCTACCCGGAAGCGCCATCGTGTGTGCTGATCTGGGACCGGTTAGGACCACCTACGCTGCGGCGATGGAAACCGCGAGATTGCAACTCACCACGGCGAACGCCATCATCGAGGGCGCTCTGGCTGCCTCGGCCAACGCCGGGTACCGACCGATGGGGGTCGTCGTGCTCGACGACTCCGGACATCTCGTCGCGGCACAACGTCAGGATGGGGCGAGCATGTTCCGAATCGACGTGGCGACCGGCAAAGCCTGGGCGGCGGTAGGGATGGGCGCCTCCAGCCGCTTGCTTGCCGAGCGGGCCGCGGCCAATCCCAACTTCTTCGTCTCCTTGGCCTCGACGGCGAACGGGCGATTCCTGCCGCAGACCGGTGCAGTGCTGATCAAGGACGTCGCTGGTCACATTCTCGGCGCCGCCGGAGCATCAGGTGGCACAGGCGACGAGGACGAGGAGATCTGCATCGCCGGCGTCGAGGCAGTCGGCCTACACGCCGGCTGACCGTCGTTGACGAGCGGGGTGGCCGGGCGCTGAGCGAATCACCCCGATGACCTTCGCCCCTGGTCCCACCGCTTCGTCGGGTCGTAGCGTCGATCCAACAGCGGTCTCGACGTTTCGACATCGAGCCATCACCGTTGCGGTTCGAGGGGACTCTCTTGAACAACGCTCGACTGGTTCGTGGCGGGGAGGCCGCGTTGACCGCGAGCACTCGAGTGTTCGCGCGTGCGGCCGTGCTGTTCGGCGTGCTGACGACAGCCTTCGTTGCCGTCGTCGCTTTCCACATCGGCGGCGACTGGTTCAGCAACTCGTTTGATGACCTCGGTGAACTCGTGGCCGCACCCGTGGCCGCAGCAGCGTGCGTGGTGACCAGCCGCCGTCAGCGGCGGATCTCGGCTTCCTGGCCGCCGTGCCGCTGGCAGTGGTCGGGCTGCACAAGATGTTTCCGCGCCCGCCACGTCGTGGCACGCGACTCGGGCAGGTGCTCGGAGGGGCCGTGGTGGGAACCGGTGTGCTGGTCGTCGTCTGGGCCGTGACCTTGCTACGCGATCCGCAGGGCAACGAACTGCTGCAGCGGCTCGTCGGGCTGGCATATCCGCTCGGTGATCTGATCATGG
Organism: Ilumatobacteraceae bacterium; assembly: GCA_031373785.1. GTDB lineage: Bacteria > Actinomycetota > Acidimicrobiia > Acidimicrobiales > Ilumatobacteraceae > JAENVT01. The sequence continues at coordinate 9,070 of JANMNE010000073.1, read as the reverse complement.
CCACGGTCGTGTTGGCCGCAGTTGCGCGAGGCAGCGGCGACCGGACCACGATGCACCTGGTCCTCGCCGGGATCGTCTCCTTCACGATCGCCGACACGTGGTTCGCCGCCGTCGTCACCGTCGGCGACTTCGGCCTGCCGTACTGGCTGGACGCGGGTTGGGTGCTCGGCTACTTCCTGGTGGCGCTCGGCGCGTTGCGGGCTTCGCATGAGGTTGGTCGGGTGACGTCTCGAACGGCGGTTGCCGAGCGGGCCGGCGCAGCGATGTACCGCGGTGCCGCGCTACCCGCTCCAACACTGCTTGGCGGAGGCATCGCGATCGCATCGACCCGCCGGGTCACAGGATCGGGCGGCAACGGTCAGCATTGGCTGGCGACGGCGAACACTGACCACATCGTCAACTACGCGGCGATGGTCCTGGTCGTGATCGACGCTTCGGTCGTGCTGTACGACCTCGGTTCGATCTTGAAGATGCTGGCCTGACCGGCATCGGTCGAGCACAGGAGAAGGCTCGAGTCAGAGCGGATTGTCGGCAGCGAGGATGACGCGGGCCTGCTGGGCAGCGTTCGCGGGCACGAGGACCGTCACCCCTGCCTCGCCATCGACGGGCAGCATGCCGCCCTCCACTTCGTCGACGATGATTGCCTCGATGCCGTTCGCCGCGAGATGCGCTCTGGTGACCTCGGCCTCGCCGCGATCTTGATAGGTCGCCACGACCACTGGCTCGGGGTGTTGTTCAGCGTCTGTCATGCACGGGAGCGTACCCAGCGGTGCCGACGGGTAAGCGCCGGTACGCGCCGCGTTTGCGAGTGCAAGACTTCCAAGATGCTCAGCGTCGGAACCGTCGTGATCGGAGTCGAGGATCTGCATCGCGCCCTGGCCTTCTGGACGCAGGCGATCGGTTACATCCCGAAGCGCGTTGTCACGCCCGACGACGACTTCATGATCATCGTTCCCGCGCATGGGGAAGGTGCGCACCTGGCACTCGACGTCAGCGAGTCGCCCGTGCAGCCGTACCCACGCATCCACCTCGATCTGTACGCCGGCGACGCTGCCGACCAGGCCGCGGAGGTCGCACGGCTCGTCTCGCTGGGCGCCACCCGCGTCGATTGGGACCGTTACCCGGAACACCCCGATTTCGTGGTGATGGCCGACACGGAAGGCAACCGCTTCTGCGTGATCGATACGAGCGGATAGTCGATCGACAGCCGTTCACGGCGCGACCATCCGAATGCGGTCGTCGTCGAGCTGGGCGCGCACCCGAATGGTGGCGGCATGGTCTGCACCGGCCAGGTCGAGCGCGGCGAGCGCAGCACCGACGATCGGGCGTGCGGAGCAGATCGCGCAGCGTGCCGACGGCGCAACACGATGCACGCCATCGCTGATCCTGTCGACGAAGCGCGGTGGCAGCGCAGCGAGGATGCTGCCGCCGAGCACGACGGGCACGTCATGGCGCACCAGGCGAAGCCGGCGGATCGCGGCCACGGCGAACGCCACGACCTCGTCGGCTTGGTAGTCGAGGATCTCGATCGCGCTGTCGTCGCCGGTCTCTGCGGCGGCCACGACGACCGGAGCCAACTCGCGCAGTCGCTTGGGGTGCAGCAGTTGCTGGTGCAGGGCGATGGCGACATCGGTGGCCCGTCGCAGTTGGAAGTGAGCGGCGACGCCGTCGCGCAACGAAGTGTGGCCGGCGCGGCCGTCCTCCGAGCGCACGGCTACACCGAGCGCGGCCAACCCGATGTCAGTTCCGCCACCCCAGTCGCCCGTGGTCGCCCCCAACGCGAGGAACCGGGCCCGGCGACCATCCGGCGAGCGTCCGACGCAGTTGATGCCGGCACCGGCGACCACGGCGACACCCCAACCCTCATCTGCGCCGGCGCGCAGGATGGCGAACGTGTCGTTGGCCACCGAATTGTGCGTGGTGCGGCCCAACCGGTCGATCGCCCGGTGCAGCGCCCGCTCTTCGGCCGGGAGATCGGCCCCGGCCATGAACCAGGCGCCGAACTCGGCGATCTGCCGGCCCTTGCCCGTCTCCGTGGAACGCAGGCCAGCGTCGCCGCACGCCTGGACGATCAGCTCATCGACGAGTTCGAGCGAACCCTCGAGCCCCAGGTAGTGCGGTGACGAGCCTGGCCCGCGAACGGCGGCCAGCACGGACCCACGCCCATCGACGATCGCGACATCGGTCTTCGAGTTGCCGCCGTCAACTGCCAGCACGACCGGACGCGTCATGCCCGAAACCGGGGGAGCTGCGCGGCGTTGGCGACGAGGAGATCGTCGAGCAGTTGCTCGGCCGGCTTGATCTGGGAGATCAGCGGGTGTGCCAGCAGGGCGAGGAACGCGGTCTCCCGATCGCCGGTGACGGCCGCCTCTGCAGCGAGGCGCTCGTACGTGGCCACGGCCCCGACGAGCCCGCTGGTCGCCCGATGCAGCCCGGTGGGCACCGCGGGCGAAGCGCCGGATCGGTTGATGGCACAGGGGATCTCCACGACAGCGTCGTCGGGCAGTTCTGGCAGTGCTCCGTTGTTGCGGACATCGACCACCTGCACGTCGCCGGTGTCGTGCCACAGCGAAGCGAGCAACTGCACGGCAGCCTCGCTGTAAAAGGCGCCGCCGCGACGCGAGAGCAATTCGGGCTTGGTGTCGACCGCGGGGTCGCGATACATCGCGAGCAACTCGTTCTCGATCTCGGTGACCTCCTCGGCTCGGGTGCGCTGGCCACGCTGCTCGCCGACGACGACATCGTGTTGGTAGAAGTAGCGGAGGTAGTACGAAGGGATCGCGCCGAGCGTGTGCAGCAACCGCAGCGGCATGCCGACCCGATCGGCCAGTTGCTCGCCATGCTCATCGATCAGCCGGGGTAGCACGTCGTCGCCGGCCACCTCCACCGATCGGATCCAGGTGAGGTGGTTGAGCCCCGCGTGACCGAGCCTGACGTCGGTCGCGTCGACGCCGAGCCATCCGGCGAACAGGAGCTGAAACCCGATCGCGACGTTGCACAGGCCCAAGGCTCGGTGCCCGTGATCGAGCAGCGCACGAGTCACGATTCCGACCGGATTGGTGAAGTCGATGATCCACGCGTCGTCGGCCGCGCGGCGACGAACTTCATCGGCAATGTCGAGCACGACCGGCACCGTCCGGAGTGCCTTGGCAAAGCCGCCGGCCCCCGTGGTTTCCTGGCCGACGCAACCGCATCGCAACGGGAGGGTCTCGTCGACCTGCCGGGCAGCTTGCCCGCCGATGCGCAGTTGCAGCAGCACGAAGTCGGCGCCATCGAGTGCGGCGTCGAGGTCCGCGGTTGCCGTCAGGGATCCCGCCCATCCGTGCCGACGGACGATGCGCTCGCTGACGCCAGCCACCGGTTCGAGCCGGGTCGCATCCGGGTCGCAGAGCACGAGTTCGTCGACGTTGATCCCGTCCCGGAGGCGGGCGATGCCATCGACCAGCTCTGGCGTGTAGGTGCTGCCGCCACCGACGACCGTGACCTTCACTGTGGCACCCCCGCTGCGCTGGCAAGGGCATCGACCCCGTGCAGCACCGCCTTCGCCAGGTTGTCGTCACAGGTGAATCCGGGGCGAACGCCGAGCGTACTCACGAGCGGAGCGTTCACGGGCGTGTCAAGCCGTACATGTCGAGCGACCCCTCCTCTATCTGGCGTTGTCGCCGAACCGGAACTCGTGGGTCAGGTGGTCGAGTTGCTCTTTCACGTCGGCCGCCAGCGGGGCATCGACCGCGGCGACGGAATCCTGCAATTGCTCGGGTCGGCTGGCGCCGATGATCGGACTGGTGATCACCGGGTTGGAGAGCACCCATTGCACTGCCATCGTCGCCATCGAGACTCCGGCGCCCTCGGCGATCGGGCGGAGGTCGTCGATGGCCGCGAACATGCGGTCGTTCCAGTACCGCTCCTGGTAGCGACCGGCGGCCCATCCCAGCGTGAAGCGCCCGCCTTCGGTCGGCGCGCCGGGCTGGTGCTTACCGCTGAGGAACCCGCCGGCGAGTGGGTTGTACGGGATCACGGCGATCCCCTCCTCGGCGCAGAGCGGGAACAACTCGCGCTCGTTCTCGCGGAACAGCAGGTTGTAGCGCGGCTGCACGCTGATGAAGTTGGCGGTCCCCAGCACCTCGGCACGGCCGATGCTGCGCGCCAGTTGATAGGCCAGGAAGTTGCTGCACCCGACGTATCGCACCTTGCCCGACCGCACCACGTCGTCGAGGGCCTGCAGCGTCTCGTCGATCGGCGTGTCGGCGTCCCACGAGTGCAGTTGATAGAGATCGACGTAGTCGGTGCCGAGGCGGCGCAGCGAGGCGTCCAGAGCACGCATGATGTTCTTGCGCGAGTTGCCTGCATCCCACGGTTTGGGGCCGGTCGGGAAGTAGCACTTGGTCGCCACGATGAACTCGTCACGGCGGGTACCGATCCAGCTCCCGATCAGTTCTTCTGTGCGGCCGAACACCTCGGGCGGCGCGCCCAGTGGATACACATCGGCGGTATCGAAGAACGTGATCCCCGCGTCGGCGGCCGCATCCATGATCGCGAACGACGTCTCGTCGTCGCATTGGTATCCGAACGTCATCGTGCCCAAGCACAGACGCGACACCTTGAGGCCGGTGCGGCCGAAGCGGACGTGCTGCATGCGACGACCATACAAAGGAAGGTGTCGCGGCGACGTGCTCTGCTAGCAAAGAGGCGTGGCGATCCTGCTGGCGGCTCTGTGTGCGGTGACCTACGGCTTGGCCGACTACTCGGGTGGTCGGGCTTCGCGATCGGTCGCCAGCACCATCGTGACGTTGCTCGGTCAGGCGACCAGCCTGGTGCTGGTCGTGATCGGGCTGGCGGTCATCGGTACGCCGATGGCGTCGGCGCATGACCTCTGGTGGGGCGCGGCGGGTGGTGCTGCCGGTGGTCTTGCGCTGATCGCGTTCTACCAGGCGCTGTCACGCGGGGCGATGACGGTGGTGGCGCCGACGACCGCGGTGATCAGCGCAGTGCTCCCGGTGATCGTCGGCCTCGCGCTCGGCGAGCGGCCGAGCGGCACCGCTGTGGTCGGCATCGTCATCGCCTGTCTGGCGGTTGCTTTGGTCAGCGGTGCCATCGGGACCCGTCACCAGGAGACGAAGTTCTCGACCGTGGTTCTGGCCGCAGCCGCCGGTGTCGGCTTCGGCTTCATCTTCGTTGCCTTTGCACGTACCGCCGGCGACAGCGGATTGTGGCCACTGGTGTCGGCCCGCGCTGCCTCGCTGCCGGTTGTGGCCATCGTTGTCGGCGCGACCAGACCGGGGCGCGGCGCGCTGCGATCCGTGATCTGGTTGGTGCTGGCCTCCGGCGTGCTCGACATGGCCGCCAACATGTTCTATCTCGAAGCCAGCCACCGCGGTCTGCTGAGCATCGTTGCGGTGATCTCGTCGATGTACCCGGTCAGCACGGTGTGCCTCGCGTTCGGGCTGGATCACGAGCGCGTCAGCAAGACGCAGGCCGTCGGCTTGGCCTTCGCCGCGACCGCCTTGGCGCTGGTGTCGTTAGGGAGTTGATGACTCGGCGATCGACTGCGACTCGCGCGCTGCAGCCATGAAGATCCCCTTGCTCATCAGGCTCGGCTCGGCCTTGCGCCGCTCGATGTAGACCTCGGCTCGCACCGAGTGGATCGCCGGATCGTCGGGTGCCGCCCAGCCGGCCAGATCGGCAAGGTGACAGGCCAGTCGAAGGTCGTTGTCGACGACGGCTTGCTGGGCGCGGCCGATCAGTGCAATCGCCCCGCCACACAGGTCGGCGATCGCCGCCGCGAGGTGTGCGTCGGACGATGGCTTCAGTCGCGAGGCCGCACCATCCCACCACCCACCGAACTGGCGCCAGATGTTGCGGATCACGAACTCGGGCTCGTCGTAGAGGGGACGCAGATACGGCTTGGCCAGGGTGTCGGCCGGAACCGAGACGGTGTGGATGATCGCGTCGAGCGTCGCCCCCTGGTTCATCATCTCGATCACGTCGGCGACCAAGTGCTCCAACGCATCCGCAATGTCGCCGAGCACCATCGCAATTCGTGCCTGACCGGCGATCGGCAGCCCGTGGGCCGGCACCAGCAGTTCGGGCTCGGCGGCGATCATCTCGCGCAGCGCCGCTGCCCACTCCGACGGGTAGCGCTGCACCTTTTGCGGGTTGCCGGCGTTGGGGAAGTTCCAGATCACGAAATCGCCGGCCATGATCCACCTGCGATCGGGCAGCCAGGCCCAGAGATGATCGTCGGTCTCGCCACGCGCGTGGCGGAGCTCGATCGTCGTGTCGCCGGCACGCACCTCGTGGTGCGAGACGAAGGTCTCCGACGGCCGCAGCGTGGTCGACGGGAGGAAACGCCGGGCATCGGCGATCGAGACCTGGGCGCCGCCCTCTGCCTCGCCGATCGACAAGTTCAGCTCGCCGGGGATGCCGCCGAACTGCCGCGAGTTGATGATGAGGTTCCAGTTGTTGGTGTAGTCGTAGCGGTCGAGCCGCGCCGTCACGTTCTGATGCCCGATCACCACTGGTCGGTCTGCGGCGAAGAAGGTGCTCCCACCGACATGGTCGGCGTGCCCGTGGGTGTAGATCAGATGGCTGACCCGCTCGGGGCGCCAGCCTTTCACCGCCGCCATCACCGCCTCGCCCGTGTGCACCCCCGACGAGTCGAAGCACACCAGGCCCTCACCGGTGTCGAGGGCGACGCAGTGGCTGAAGCTCTCGACGATCGCCAAGCCGTCGGCCAGTTCGCTGAGCTCGTTTGTCACCCGGTTGATCGGCTGGTCGACCACACCGGAGTCGATGATTCGTGAGGAGATCTCCAACAGGTCGGCCATGCCGCCAACCGTACTCAGCCGACGTCGGCGGGATGTTCGGAGAGGTACGTGGCGGCGTCGATCGGTTCCGCTGCGCTGTACCCGACCGGCAGTCGAACGGTGCCTGCCGACGTTGCGTAGAACACCTGCCAACCGCGATACGCCAGATACAGCTGTGGGTTGTCGCGTAGGTTCTCGGCGAAGGCGGTGACCGTCGCGACGTAACTGTCGTTCGGGTTGTACTCGTGCACCGCAGCCTGCATGTCGGCGGGTCCGCCGCTCTGGGCGAGGTACGTGGCGGCGCCGATGATTGCGTCGCGTGGCACCGTCGGATCGCCGGTGCAGCAGCGTTCCCATGTGGCCGGGAGGAACTGCATCGGGCCGACCGCGCCTGCCGATGAGGTGCCGACGATCCGCCCCATCCTGGTCTCCTGCAGATGGATGGCGGCAAGCCAGTACCAGGCGATGCCGGTCGCTGTCTCGGCATCGTGGTAGTCGCCGAGCAACTCGTCGGCGGAAAGCGGATCGACCACGGTCCAGGCAGGCAACGTGGGGCTGGGGGGAGACGGGTTGGGATTGGCCGCCTGTCGTGCCTGCCCCAACTGGCGAGCCGCCACGATCCGCTCGACCGACGGGCGCACGTCGTCACCCACGCCTGCGAGCACGGCATCGTCGAGATCGGCGTGCGCAGCGAGGTAGCGATATAGCAGTTGTTGGCGCCCGCCGACGCTGCCGTCGCCGGCGGCCGCCGCTCGTTCGACGCTGGTCAGTTCGCCTGCGAGTTCGGTTGCTGTCAGGTCGGTCGTGACGTGAGACGAAGATGCAATCGTGGTGCTCGTGGTCGTGGCGACGACCAGCGTGCTCGCCGTCGCAGTGGGGGTCGACACGGATTCGACAGTCACGGGTGAACGAGCCGGCGACGTGGTTGCCGTGCGCCCCGGTTCGCCGGAGCAACTCCCGAGGATCACCGCCGCGGCGACGATCCGCGCGGCAACCGACATCAGCGTGGAAGGCCCAGCACGCGCTCGCCGAGGATGTTGCGCATGACGTTCGATGTGCCGCCCATGATGGTGTAGCCCGGCGCATACGTGAGGCCTTGCGTCAGCGGATCCCACAAGGTGGCATTGGCGCCGAGCGTGCGGGCCACGAACTCGGCGACGCGGATCTCGTGCTCCGTGCCGAAGCACTTGGTCGCGGCGCTGAAACCCACCGGTGCCTGACGGAGGATCTCGCGGATCACCAGCAGTCGGCCGACGCGGTAGCCGATCTCCAACGCGGCGATCTCTTGACGCACGATCGGGTTCGTTCGATCAGCATGTTCGAGAGCGATCTGGTAGAGCGCGTAGTTCGAGACCAACCGATCGATACCGCCGCGCTCGTGCTCGAGTTGCTTCATCGTCTGCTTGAACGCCGCCCCCTCGACCCCAACGAGGTTGAGCACCGGCACGCGGGCGTCGGTGTAGAAGACCTCGCAGAAGTGGCGGTTGGTCGTCATGTCCTTGATCGGGCGGATCTCGATCCCCGGCGTGTCCATGGGAACGATGATCTCGCTGATGCCGGCATGCGGCGGGCCCTCGGTCGAGGTGCGACAGATCAGGTAGCAGTAGTCGGCGACCTCGCCGAAGCTGGTCCAGATCTTCTGCCCGTTGATCACCCAGTCGTCGCCGTCTCGAACGGCCGAGGTCGAGAGTGCAGCGAGGTCGGAACCGGCGTCAGGCTCGCTCATGCCGATGCACCAGGTTGTCTCACCAGAGAGGATCCTTGGGAGGAACTCGGCCTGCTGATCCGGCCGTCCGTAGGTGATCAGCGACGGCCCCATCTGCCGATCGGCGAACCACATCGCCGCGATCGGTGCGCCGGCCTTGATCAGTTCCTCACCGACGATCAGCCGCTCGATGGGCGGTCGACCACCGCCGCCGAACTTGGTCGGCCAGGTCATGCCGATCCATCCCTGTGCAGCCATCTCCTTGGCGAACTCCTTGGAGTAGCCGTTGATCCACGAGTCGTTGTGCCTGCCGTACCGGGCGACGGCATCGGCGGCCACCTTGTGGGCCCGCTCGCGCAACTCGATCTGCTCGGGCGTCCACGTGAAGTCCATCACTGCCGATGCTAGGTGTCGTCGGTACCCGGCAGGAAGTAGGTGAACAACACCAGACGCACGAAGATGTGAGCCCTCTCGGCGCCGGGAGCTATCCTGTACAAGTCCGATACAAGTCAGCGAAGGATGCAGAGCAGATGGCGAAGATCAAGGTCGAGAACCCGGT
>JANMNE010000068.1:0-8122 GCA_031373785.1 Ilumatobacteraceae bacterium | reverse complement strand
GCAGCGACTGCCTTCTCGATGCCCTTCTTCAGGCCCATCGGGTTGGCGCCGGCAGCGACGTTGCGCATGCCGTGGTTGACCATGGCCTGAGCCAGCACCGTCGCGGTGGTGGTGCCGTCGCCGGCAACATCGTTGGTCTTGGTGGCCACTTCTTTCACCAGCTGTGCGCCCATGTTCTCGTATGGGTCGTCGAGCTCGATCTCTTTGGCGATCGAGACGCCGTCGTTGGTGATGGTCGGTGCGCCGAACTTCTTGTCGAGCACGACGTTGCGACCCTTCGGCCCCAGCGTGACCTTGACCGTGTCGGCCAACTTGTTCACGCCGGCTTCGAGGGCGCGACGCGCCTCGTCGTCAAACTTCAGTTGCTTTGCCATGTTGGTCAGTCAGCTCACTTGCCGACGATCGCCAGCACGTCACGGCTGGTGAGGATCAACAGGTCGTCGCCTTCGATGGTGACTTCGGTGCCGCCGTACTTGGAGTACAGGACGGTGTCGCCGACCTTGATGTCGAGCGCTGCGTGGGCGCCCTTGTCGTCGCTCCAGCGGCCGGGGCCGACAGCGAGCACTTCGCCCTGCTGCGGCTTCTCCTTGGCGGTATCGGGGATGACCAGACCGGACGCGGTGGTCTGCTCTGCCTCGTTGGGCTTGACGACAATACGGTCATCGAGGGGCTTGAGATTCATGGGTGCGGGCCTCCGTTGGCATGGGCACTCGAAGTGAGGTTGGGACTACGTGTTGGTGCGTTAGCACTCGGCTACCGCGAGTGCCAATCCTAGGCGGCGCGCAACACCGTTAGCAACCGGGAGGTGAGAGTGCTAACGGGGTGTCGTTGCGCGATACTCGCGGGGTGAGGGCCACCGGCCTGCAGGGCGATCTGTCGCCGGAGATCATCGAGATCCTCGACGACAACACCGATGTCTTCGGCGACCGCGCACCCAACGCCACCCTCGTCGACACCGGCGGGCCGCGCTGGGTCGGTCCGGTCGCCGCCGCCGCGCTGATTGCGCTCATCGCCTACGGCGTGGTGACATCGGCGTCGTCGAGCAGCCTGCCCAAGGCTGCGCCAGCCCCCAGCACCGTGCCGCGGATAGGCACCACCACGGTGCCTGCACCCACCACGACGCAACCGGTGCCCCCGCCGGTGCCCTACTACGCAGCGGACCCGCCGCGGGAGTTCACGATCGACAGCGCTGAGATGCAGACGCCGGAGGGTGACCAATTTCGGCGCGGCATCTTCGAGCTGTGGGCCGCCGAGGGCGCCACGGCCTCGTCGGGAACGTGGTTCTCGATCCAAGTCGTTCCCGGAGGTGTCTACGCACTCGACGCGTTCCGGATCCAGACCGAGCAGCAGTCCATTGCCATCTCGCACACGCCGACCGGCCAATCCGTCGCCGACTTCTCGACGAGCAGCGGCGTCGACATCACGTTGACATCGTTCGGACGGACCGACGACGAACTCGTTCGTCTGGCCGGTTCCGTCACCTACGAGGGAGGCCGCATCGGACTCGCCGACCAGTCGCTGATCCCGGGCTATCAGATGATCAGCTCGGTCTTTCCATGGCTGGCCGTACAGGGGATCCCGCTGGAGCAGGTTTCGTATCAATCCAACGCCGACATCACCGGTGGCATCCAGATCAACGTGTCGCCGCGGCTCCGCAGCGACCAGGGCGGCGCCACCCTCGACCGACGGATCGCCCTGCGCTTCCTCCTCGACGATGCCACCACGTTCGACGTCGACGGCCATGTTGCGGTGGCCGGGGTCGTTACCGGCCAGCGCGACTACGCCGTCGCATCGTGGATCGCCGGCGATCACGTCGTCTCCCTGACGGCAAACATGCCGGTGCCGCAACTCATCGACATTGCCCGCACCGTGCACGAGGTGACCGAAGAGGAATGGCAGGGGATGAAGTTCCAGGCCGCCAAGCACAACGCCGACAACTCATTCGGCGACTTCGATCAGACCCCGTCGACACCGGTCTCGTTCGGCACCGATGTCACGGCCACACCGTGGACCATCACCGTGTCGGTGGTGACGTTCGCCAATCAGCAACAGCTGATCTGGGGGTGGGCGGGGAACAATCAAATCGGCTCGACTGCTGACGCCACGCCCAAGATCAACACGGTGGTCAAGGGTCAACGCACGTACGTGCTCGCTGATCTGCCCAAGGCGGTCGCGGTTTCGGCGAACCTGCAGGTCACACTCGCCGGCCTCGACCCCGTCGTGGTGCCGTTCACCGACGCCCTCCCGGCCTTCGATCGCACCTTCGCCGCCTATGCCTTCAGCGAACCCAGCCAGTACACGGCACAGATCATCGCTCCCGACGGAGCCGTGCTGGCCAGCTGGCCACGGGCATGAGCACCGAGGCGCCGCCCGAGATCATCGAGATCATCGACGACGGTCTCGATCCATTCGGCGACCGCGCTGCGATCACCACATTCGACGACTCGAGTGGTCCACGCTGGGCCGCGCCGGTGGCCGGTGCAGTGCTGATCGCCCTCATCGGCTGGGGCGTGGTGACCTCGGCATCGTCGAGCAGTGCCCCCAAGGCTGCGCCCGTCACCAGCACCACGCTGGCCCCCACCACGACGCAGCCCGTCTCGACCACGACCGAGCCACCGCCGGTCGTTCCGTACTACGCAGCCGACCCGCCGCGTGAGTTCACCGTGCAATTCGCCGAGTTCACCGATCCCAGCCAAAGCTTCTTCGGCGCGACCGAGTACCAGTTGTGGGCGACCGATGGGGCGACGTCGACGAGCGGTTCGTGGTTCTCGATCGAGAGCTATCGCGGCGATCCCGGGTCGGACCTCGCCTTCGAGGCACACCGGGTGCAGTCGGGTCAGCGGTCGATCGCCATCTCCAATCCGACCGCCGGCCAATCGCTCGCCGGGTTCTCGATCAACCGATTCACGCAGGTCAGGGTGACGTCGTTCGGGTTGAACGAAGCCGAACTAGAACGGGTCGCCACGTCGGTCACGGCGCAGGGTGACGGCGTGAGGGTCAACGATGCCGCGGTGGTCGTCGGCTACCGGATGATCAGCACGGTGCAACCATGGCAGGCGCTGGAGGGCAACCCGGCTGAGCAGGTCTACTACTCGTCGAACGACACCCTTCGCGGCGGATTCCGCCTGTCGGTCTCGCCGCAACCGGCACCGGGCGATGGCGGCAGCACGTTGGATCGGCAGCTCGCGCTGCGGTTCCTGCTCGACCACACGACACCCTTCGATGTCGACGGCCATCCGGCCGTGGCTGGCGCGGTTGCCGGCCAACAGGATCAGGCAGTGGCGTCGTGGATCGCAGGCGACCACATCGTCACCGTGACCGCGGTCATGACAGTGCCCGAGCTCATCAAGATTGCCCGCACCGTTCACCAGATCTCGTCGGAGGAGTGGAACGGTATGAAGTTCCAAGTCTCCAGGCGGAGCGACCGCAACGTGTTCGGCAACGTCGACCAGGGCACACCGGTGCCGGTCTCGTTCGGCACCGACAGCGCATCCGAGCCGTGGAAGGTCGAAGTTGTCGTGCAGACCTTCTCCGATCAGCAGCAGATCCTCTGGCAGTGGGACACCAATGCGCTCGGCTGGCCCAGTGACACCAGCACAGCGAGGATCAGTACGGCCGTCGACGATCGGCGCACCTATGTGCTGGCGAGTCTGCCTCGCGCCGTCGCGGCGACGGCCACTCTGCAGGTCACACGCGACGGGTTCGACCCGGTACCGGTGCCGTTCACCGACATCGGCCCCGCTGTCGACAATACATTCGCCGCGTACGTCTTCAGCGAGGCGACCCCGTTCACCGCCCAGATCATCGGCGCCGATGGCGCGGTGCTCGCTGCCTGGCCATCGTCATGAAGACAGAATCGATGCCCGACCTCGTCGAGATGATCGACGACGATGTCGACCTGTTCGGTGATCGGGTGCGAGTTGCCGCCGTCAGGGAACCACGCGGCAGCAGCCCGCGGTGGGTTGGGCCTGTGGCGGCCGCTGCACTCCTCGCCGTGGTCGGGTACAACGTCGTCAGCTCGGCCGTCAGTGCAACTCCGAAGACCAAGCACGACCCGAACGTCGTCGAGCCGGAGTACTTCGTCGCGGACCCACCAGCCGGCTTCGGCTTGTACCTCGCCGAAGAACGTGGCACAGCCGGTGGAACAGGAGCCGCTGCCGATTTCACCGACAGCAGTCCTGCACAGCTCTGGGGCACGGTCGATGCCACCGCGACGACGGGCTCGTGGTTCGTCGTCTCGCAGGGCACACACCACTCGACGGGGCGGAACTCGTATCGCACCATCGTCGACGGCTTCGAAGTGGTGATCGAGCACGACCCGCCGTCGGGCCAGACTCGAGTGTCGTTCACCAAGGATGGCCGGCCACTGGAGATCACCTCGTTCGGTTGGGTCGATCGCCAACTGGTGCGGCTCGTCAGATCGGTCAGCGTCGCCAGTTCGGTGATCCAGTACACGAATCCGTTCTTCACGACCGATCACCACCCTCTCCTCGATGCCGACCCGGCAACAGCGCTGTTCGGGCAGCCCGTGTCTCGCGTCGGGTACACCACCGCCGTGCCACCGACCTTGGCCCAGCACTTCACCATCACGGTGGCCGCCGACCATGACCCGACCGAGCGAGCCACCGTGACCAGGTTCGCCCTCACCGGCGTCAGCCCACTGCAGCTCGGCGACCGGTCGGCGATCATCGGCCGCTCGAGTGCCGACCCGACGATGTCGGTCGTCCAATGGGACGACGGCAAGCGGTTGATCACCGTTGACGGCAACCTCGACCCGGAGTCGCTCTCGGCCATCGCCAAGACCATCCACCAGGGCTCAGCTAGTGCCGTCCAGGAACAACTCGGTTCCGCACCGGCCATCCCGGCCCTGCAGACAGCGCCCGACACGATCGCCTCGGGGATGCTCGCCGACGGCTGGGCGTGGGCGATCCAGGTCTCGGTTGCTCCGGGCGCGGGCACCGCGGCGGAGGGCTACCTGTGGTGGATCGCCCAACCGAGTGACTCGATACGCCCGAGCGAGATCCGACCCAGCCTGCCCGCCGGCGCTCCGACCATCGAGACGATGGTCGAACACGGTCGCACCTATGTCCTGGCCAAGGTGCCGAGGTCGATGACGGGCGCAGCGCTGCGCATCAATCCGACCGGGCTTGCCACGACGGTGTCGCCGCTCTTCGACGTCGACGCCAAGTTCGCTGACGAGTTCACCGCCGCAGTGTTCGACGAGCCGGTTCCGTTCACCGCCCAGATCGTCGACCGCGACGGCACGACGGTTGCCTTCTGGCCACCGCCCTGAACCGATCAGTGGGCGGTCGTCGCCAGCAGATCGACACCGATGCGCCGGGAGAGGTCGAGCACGACGTGCATCGGTAGCCCGATCACGTTGCTGACGCTGCCGAGAACGCTCGACACCAGCGCGGCACCGGCGCCTTGCAATGCATACGCGCCGGCCTTGCCCATCGGCTCGCCCGTGGCGACGTACCAGTCGATCGTTGATTCGGCGAGCGTGACGAAGGTGACCAGCGTGGTGCACACCTCGACCAACTCATGCCCGGCGACGCGAACGGCGACGCCGGTGTGCACCTGGTGCGTCCTTCCCGACAGTTCGCGCAGCATTGCCGCTGCCTCGCGATCGTCGAGCGGCTTGCCGAGAATACGGGAGTCGAGATCCACCGTCGTGTCGGCGGCGATGATCAGTTCGCCGGTCGCCGGCCTGGCGGCGGCAGCCTTCGCCGAGGCAAGCCGCCGCACGTAGTCCACCGGCTGCTCGCCGTCGAGCGGCGATTCGTCGATGTCGGGTGCCCGCACCACGAACGGGACTCCCGTCCTGGTCAACAACTCGTGGCGACGCGGCGACGCCGACGCGAGAACGACGCTCGTCATCCGCCGCTGAGCGCCATCACATGTGCATCGTCGGGCACCGTGAGGTCGTCGAGATGATCCAGGTACCCGTCGGGAAGGGCGACTCGGATGGGACCGTTGGTGTGACCACGGCGGATGCGCTCGCCGCCGTCGACGAGGGCGATCGCCGGATCGAGCAGGGCAATGAGATCGTCCAACTCGGCCAAGGTCGAAATGCTCGCAAAGCGGCGACGCGCCTCGCCACCGACCGGGTACCCGGTGAGGTACCACGACGTGTGCTTGCGAAAATCGCGCATGGCGACGCTCTCACCGAGATGCTCGGCCAGCAGCTTGCCGTGTCGGGCCATCACGATGCTGGCCTGGCCCAGCGTCGGTGACGGCGGAACCGGACGACCGTTGAGCACCTCGACCAGATCACGGAACAGCCACGGGCGGCCGAGGCAGCCGCGGCCGACGACGACCCCGTCGCAACCCGTGGCGCGCATCATGGCGACCGCGTCAGCCGCCTCCCAGATGTCACCGTTGCCGAGCACCGGGATCTCCGGCACTGCGGCCTTCAACTCGCCGATCGCGTTCCAGTCCGCCAGACCGGCATAGTGCTGCTCGGCCGTACGAGCGTGCAGGGCGATGGCCGCGATGCCCTCGTCGACGGCGATGCGACCGGTCTCGATGTAGGTCAACAGCGAGTCGAACAATCCCTTGCGGAACTTGATCGTCACCGGAACGCCGTACGGCGACGCGGCCGCAACTGCTTCACGCAGGATCGCCCTCAGCAGGTTGGGTTTGGCCGGCACGGCCGCGCCACCGCCCTTGCGGGTCACCTTGGCGGCCGGGCAGCCGAAGTTGATGTCGATGTGATCGACACGGTCGGCGTCGCACAGCTTGCGGATCGCGTCTCCCAGCGTGACCGGATCGCTGCCGTAGATCTGCAGGCTCCGTGGCTGCTCGTCGGCGGCGAACGTCATCATCCGTTCGGTCTTGGCGTTGCCGTACACGACGGCCGTCGCCATCACCATCTCGTTGACGTAGACCAGACCCGGTGCGAACTCCCGGCACAGGGTGCGGAACGGCGCGTTGGTGACACCCGCCATCGGCGCCAACACCACAGGCGCCATCGGTGTGAACGAGCCGATCCTCATCCCGACCAGGCTACGGGGTCAGGTCTCGAAGGTGAGGCGGAGGTTGGGGAGGGCGCCGATGTCGAGTGACGTCGGGCCGTCGCTGCCGAGGCGATGCCAACCGGCCGAGGCGATCATGGCTGCGTTGTCGGTGCACATCGCCCGGCTGGGCAGGAAGACCGGGATCGAATCCTCGGCACCGGCGGCAGCGAACCGCTCGCGCAGCAGCGAGTTGGCGGCGACGCCCCCGCCCAGCGCCAGACCACGAGCGCCGACCGATACCGCGGCGCGACGGGCCTTGGCCACGAGCACGTCGACGACTGCGGCCTGGAACGAGGCAGCAACATCCGCGGCAGACACGTCCGGGTTCTTGCGCACGTAGTTGACCACCGACGTCTTCAAGCCGCTGAAGCTGAAGTCGAGCCCGTCGTTCAACATGGCCCTGGGGAAGGCGATCGCCGTGGGGTCGCCGCGGACGGCTTCCTGGTCGATCGCCGGCCCGCCGGGGTAGCCGAGGCCGAGGAATCGGGCGACCTTGTCGAATGCCTCGCCGGCGGCGTCGTCGATGGTCTGGCCGAGCAGCCGGTAGCGGCCGTGATCGCGCATCTCGATCAGCATCGTGTGCCCGCCCGAAACCAGCAGGACGACCAACGGCATCTCCAGCGTCTGATCTTCCAGGAACGCCGCGTAGAGGTGGGCCTCCATGTGGTTGACCCCGACGAAGGGAACATCCCACGTCAGCGCCAGCGCCTTGGCGGCCGAGACACCGACCAGCAACGCACCCACCAGCCCGGGGCCGACCGTGCACGCAACCGCGTCGATCCGCTCCGGCTCGACGCCCGCTTCGACGATGGCCCGGGCCACCACCGGGTTGAGCAGGTCGAGGTGCGCTCGGCTGGCGATCTCGGGCACCACGCCGCCGTACTGGGCGTGCAGGTCGACCTGGGTCGAGACCACGCTGGAGAGGATGTCGTAGCCACCCATCACCAATGCCGCTGCGGTCTCGTCACAACTCGTCTCGATGCCGAGCACGACCGTGGAATCGGTGACGTTCATCGATGCACGTCCGGCACGGAGTCGGGGCTCAGCAACGACAGGCGCTGACGGTAGGCAGGCTCGGCGATGTCGTGGCACCACATCACGAT
>JANMNE010000037.1:0-5805 GCA_031373785.1 Ilumatobacteraceae bacterium | reverse complement strand
GGTCAGTTTCGGTCGTTCGTCGAGAATGTTTGCCATTGGTCGATACCCCTAGAGCCGCATGCCGTAGGCATAGCCATGGTTGTTGGTGCGCACGTGCGAGTCGCCACTCTTGTCGGGAGCACCCACTCTGCCCAAAATGATGACGCCGGTCGGACACCGATCGACACACAATGCACACCGCGTGCAGATGTCGTCGTCGATGATGAACAAGACCTTGTCGCTCGGGTCCTCACCCGGCAACTCCGTGCCCGTGGCCTCGACGATGGCGTCGGGCGTGACCATGTGGATGCACTTCCACGGGCAAATGTCGACGCAGCCCTCGCACATGATGCACTCGGTCTGGTCGATGTGGATGAACTGCTTCGGCTTGACTGCCTTGGAGAGGTAGTCAGCGTCGACTTCGACGAGTTGGTACTCGTCGGTGTACGGCATCATCGGAGGGTTCGCGTCAGTGCGTGCCATACGCGCTAGCCCTTCTTGACCAGGGGTCGACCGTACGTGCTCGTGGCGACGTCGGTGCTGGGCTTGGTGTCGCCGCGGCCCTGCCACACCTTCCAGAGGAAGAGGATGAGGCCGAAGTACCAGACGTGCAACACCACCACGACGATGTCGCGGATGGCTTCGTACGACGCGGTGAACGGGAAGTGCCCGCCGAGCGCCTTGGGCTTCAACACATCGCCGGGGCCGTAGATGATGTAGCTCTTGGTCCACTGGAGGTCCGCGTCGGAGTGAGCGATCCACTGGTGCGGCACGACGCCGAACGCCACGAACATCACACCGAAGACGTAGACAGCGGCGAGCATGGCCTCACCCCACGACACTGCCGTGCCCTTCGGGCGGCGCTTCGCGTAGGGGATCGCCAGCAGGGCCAGGATCGTGGAGAGCGCGAAGGAGAAGAGGAAGGCCTCATTCAAGAACGGAAACTTTGACGGTCTCCACCAGTCGTATGCGATCAGCACTTCGGCTGTCCTTCCTCGTGAACTGCTGCACAAACTGTAGTCACCGACGTCACGCCGAGTGCCATTCCCAGCGAGTCGACATGCACATTCGGTCTCCGGTCTACCACGCCGGATAGCGACAATCGACCGGTTGTGAATTCGTGCACGCCTCGTTCGCGATTCGTCGCGAGGATTTCCTGATCTCGCAGTCGCGACGTCTATCGTGGGCACCCGTGACCGAGATTCCCGAGCACCTGCTGAAGCGCAGCAAGGCCGCACGAACGCAGGCCGAAGGCGGAACCCCCGCGGCCGACGCCCCCGCAGCAACGCCCGGCACCGCGGCGGCCACAGTGCCGTCGACGGCCCCGGCAGCGCAGACCCCGGCGGCCGCACCCGCTGCACCGGCCGGGCCACCACCACCGAAGCCCGACATTCCGGTCGTGGCCGCGGCCAAGGCGCGCAAGAAGATTCCGTTCTGGGCGTTCGCCACACTCAGCACCTTGCCGCTGTGGGCGTTCATGTACGTGCGGGCGCTCACCCCGTCGGCCGAGAAGGTCTCCGGCCCGCTCGGCGAAGGCGCCGTCCTGTTCTCCGGTTGCTCCAGCTGCCACGGTCTCAAGGGCGAAGGCGGGGTCGGCTACCAGTTCTCGCAACAGGAGATCCTCAAGACCTTCCCGCACATCGAAGACCAGTTGCGTTGGGTGTACGGCGGCACCGATGCCTACGTCACCGCCGGCATCCAGAGCTACGGCGACCCCAATCGAGCCGGTGGTGCGCACGTCACCCGCGCCAAGGGCAACATGCCCGGCCAGTCGGCACAGCTGACCGAGGCACAGATCCTCGCGGTCGTGTGCCACGAGCGCTACACGCTGGGCGGCGCCGATCCGAATGGGGCGTACCAGAAGGAGTTCGACAACTGGTGCGCCGCCGACTCGCCGGCGTGGACATCGTTGGAAGACGGCTCGGCCACGTTCGACAACATCGACACGAAGGTCACTGGTGCGATCAAAGTCGGCAAGGAGCCGAAGGCCGGCTCGTCCGCCGGCGCCTGAGTGACGTCATCGACTGACGTACTGGTGATCGGCGGCGGCCCCGCCGGCGCCTCAGCGGCCTATTGGCTCGCCCGGTACGGCCATCAGGTCACCGTGGTCGAACGCAAGTCGTTCCCCCGCGAGAAGACGTGCGGCGACGGACTGACACCACGCGCCGTGCACCAGCTGAACGAGATGGGTCTCGGCGATCAGCTGGCCCAGTTCCACAAGTACAACGGGCTGCGCGCCACGGGCATGGGTCGCCAGCTCGAGCTGCAGTGGCCGTCGCATCCGGTGTATCCGCAGTACGGCTACGTCGTGCGGCGTCGCGAGCTCGACACGATGGTCGCCCGCAACGCGGTTGCTGCCGGCGCAACGCTGCTCGAGGGTCACGAGGCGCTGCAGCCGATCGTCGATCGCGGCTTCGTCCGCGGCGCGGTGGTGCAGCCGCCGACCGGCGAGCCCATCGAGATCCGGGCGCGGTACGTGGTCGTCGCCGACGGCGCCAACAGTCGCTTCGGTCGTTCGCTCGGAACCTTCCGCACACGGGAGTGGCCCTACGGGACGGCGATCCGGACCTACTGGGAGACACCGCGCCACGCCGAGCCGTGGATCGAATCCGCGCTCGACGTGAAGGATCGCAACGGCAACCCGATGCCCGGCTACGGCTGGATCTTCCCGGTCGGTGACGGCACCGTCAACATCGGCGTCGGCCTGCTGTCGACGTTTCGTGAGTTCAAGAGCGTCAACACCACGCACCTGCTCGACGCGTATGCACACCAGGTGGCGGACCGCTGGGAGATCACGCCCGATCGACCCGAATGCAAGGCCACCAGCGGGCGCATCCCGATGGGCGGCTCGGTCGGCCCGAAGGCCGGTCCGTCGTACCTCGTCATCGGCGACGCCGCCGGCAGCGTGAACCCGTTCAACGGCGAAGGCATCGACTACGCGTACGAGACGGCGCGGATGGCGGCGCAGGTGCTGCACGAGGCGATCGACGGTGGCGATCCCACTGCGTTGCAGCGTTACCCGTCGCTGCTCGACGACGAGTACGGCGAGTACTTCAAGGTCGCCCGATTGTTCGCCCGCGTGATCGGTCGCCCGGCGCTGATGCGCGAGCTGACCCGCACCGGCATGCACAGCCGCACGTTGATGGAATGGGTCCTGCGGATCATGGCCAACCTGTTGCGCCCCGATGAGCTCGGTCCCGCTG
The DNA here is from genome assembly GCA_031373785.1 of Ilumatobacteraceae bacterium. Taxonomy (GTDB): domain Bacteria; phylum Actinomycetota; class Acidimicrobiia; order Acidimicrobiales; family Ilumatobacteraceae; genus JAENVT01. Next base: position 2,623 of record JANMNE010000037.1, on the reverse strand, counting down.
AACTGGCATACAAAGCCGCCGCCAAACTCGTGCGACTCGCCCCCAACGCGTGACCGACCCGGAGTGTGCGGCGCCGAGGCGCCTTCACTCCATGCCGGTCACCCCCGGACTCTGGCCGTCCTGCGCCGAGTGCCCGCCACCCGGTCCCGGCATCGATGCGATCGGTCGAATCGGACAGCCCCGGAACGCTCCGTAGCGAAAAGGGGATGCCCGGTTCGGCCATGCTGACCGTCCGCACGACGGTGGCCGCGACCCCCTGCGGATTAGCTGACGGAGGCCATGAGATTCGCTGGGGCGGCGCGCAGGGCTTCGGTCGCCGGGGAGTCGGGGAGGGTGTCGCACGCGGCAACCGCGCGGCCTGCCCAATCCTGCGCCGTGGAGAACGCCGAGGCGATGCCGCCATTGGTGCGCACGATGCCGAGCGCCTTCTCGCGTTCGGCGGCGTCGAGCGGCTTGCCGAGCAACGCCAACAGCTCCATCGCCGGTACCCCTCCGGCCTGCAGCGTGCGCATGACCGGCAACGTGTACACACCCTCGACCATGTCGTGGCCGGCGGGCTTGCCGAGTTGGTCGTCGGTCGAGGTGATGTCGAGCAAGTCGTCGACGATCTGGAACACATTGCCGTAGGCCTCGCCGTACTCGGTGAGCGCATCGGTCAACGCCGCGTCGAAGCCGGCGACGAGACCACCGATGCGCGCCGCCGTCGCGTAGAGCGACGCGGTCTTGCCACTGATCGACGCCATGTAGCTCGACTCGGGTCGCGCCGAGTTGTACGTGTGGCGCAGTTCCTCGATCTGGCCCTCGCACAACCGACCGATGGTTCGGGCGAGCAGACCGGCGACCTCGGTGCCGAGTGAGGCGGCAATTCCCGAGGCCCGTGACAGCAGGAAATCGCCGGCGAGGATGGCCTGCAAGTTGCCCCACTTGGCGTTGACGGTTTCGACGCCCCGTCGGGTGCTGGCTTCGTCCATCACATCGTCGTGGTAGAGCGAGCCGGTCTGCACCAGTTCGCAGGCGATACCACCCTGGATCGAGCGTTCCCTCAGCTCCGCGTCCGACGGGCCGCAGATCTGCGCAGCGACCACAGTGAGCACCGGGCGAAGACGCTTGCCACCGGCGATGATCAGGTGCGATGCGATCTCGTTGAGGTACGGATCCGGCGTGTGCACGGACTCGACGAGCGCCTGTTCGATGCGTTGCACATCGTCGGCCATGCCGGCCACGGAGAAGAACGGCGAGGGCGCCACGCAGCAAGGCTAGCCATCCGTCCCACGACCTCAAGATTGTGGAGTAGGTCGCGCGACCTAAGCGCGCCGGGCGGCACGTTGCATGTGCGCCACGCCGATACACTTCTGCCATGTTTGAACGCTTCACCGATCGGGCACGGCGGGTCGTGGTGCTGGCACAGGAGGAAGCTCGGCTGCTGAGCCACAGCTACATCGGCACCGAACACATTCTCCTCGGACTCATCCACGAAGGTGAAGGGGTCGCTGCGAAGGCGCTCGAGAGTCTGGGCATCTCGTTGGAGGCCGTCCGCAACCAAGTCGAAGAGATCATCGGACAGGGCGGCACGTCACCCTCGGGTCACATCCCGTTCACCCCGCGTGCCAAGAAGGTGTTGGAGCTGTCGCTGCGCGAAGCACTGCAACTCGGCCACAACTACATCGGTACCGAACACATCCTCCTCGGTCTCATTCGTGAGGGCGAAGGTGTCGCCGCACAGGTGCTCGTCAAGCTCGGCGCCGACCTGTCGCGTGTGCGTCAGCAGGTCATCCAGTTGCTCAGCGGGTATCAGGGTGGCGCTCAGGGCAAGGGCGAGCCGCAGGCCGCCGCAGCCGGCACGCAGGGCAAGGAAGACACGCCAGGCGACAAGGGCAACAGCCAGATCCTCGACCAGTTCGGTCGCAACCTCACCCAGCTCGCTCGCGAGAAGAAGCTCGACCCGGTCATCGGTCGTTCCCGCGAGCTCGAGCGAGTGATGCAGATCCTCAGCCGCCGCACGAAGAACAACCCCGTGCTGATCGGCGAGCCCGGCGTCGGCAAGACCGCGATCGTCGAGGGCCTGGCCCAGAAGATCGTCAGCAACGACATCCCCGACACCTTGCGCAACAAGCAGCTGTACACCCTCGACCTCGGTGCACTCGTGGCCGGCAGCCGGTACCGAGGCGACTTCGAAGAGCGCTTGAAGAAGGTGCTGAAAGAGATCAAGACCCGCGGCGACATCGTGCTGTTCATCGACGAGATCCACACGCTCGTCGGCGCCGGCGCAGCCGAGGGCGCGATCGACGCAGCATCGATCCTCAAGCCCATGCTCGCTCGCGGCGAGCTGCAGACCATCGGCGCCACGACGCTCGACGAGTACCGCAAGCACCTCGAGAAGGACGCCGCGCTCGAGCGGCGCTTCCAGCCCGTGCGCGTCGAAGAGCCGACGCTGGCCATGACGATCGAGATCTTGAAGGGTGTGCGCGAGAAGTACGAAGCGCACCACCGGGTCACCATCACCGACCAGGCCATCGTCGCCGCCGCCAACCTCTCCGATCGCTACATCAGCGACCGTCACCTTCCCGACAAGGCCATCGACCTCATCGACGAGGCCGGCGCCCGCCTGCGCATCAAGCGCATG
>JANMNE010000036.1:0-2489 GCA_031373785.1 Ilumatobacteraceae bacterium | reverse complement strand
CCGAGGATGACCGCGAGCGCATCTTCGAGCGGTTCACGCGCACCGACTCGTCGAGATCGCGCGACACGGGCGGCGTCGGCCTCGGGCTGGCGGTGGTTCGGGCAACCGCGCAACGACACGGTGGCGACGTGTGCTGCGAGACATCGCCCAGCGATGGCGCCCGCTTCATCGTCACGCTGCGCGGTGAACCCGACGAGGGCAATGACGCGCCGATCGATCGATCACGGCTGCCGCCCCGGCGCCATCCTCGGGCGCGCTGCGGATCTGGGCGCCAAGCGTTTCGCTGCGCTCGGCCGTTGAAGAAGCGTGGCGCCCAGATCGCCGGATGCGCCCAGACCGTCGGCTGCGCGTGGTTCCTGGCCCCAGGTTGATCGGGCGCGATTCTGGCTATGTCAGGCGTATTTTCGCGCCCCACCAGGGTCATCGGGCGCGTTTTCGGTCGGCCCAGGCGTGTTTTCGCGCCCGACCAAGCCTGGGGTGGGCACGGCGCCGAGCGGCGCAAGAGTGCCCTGGACATCACGCCAGTCATGCGCGGCTCAGGGCGAACGTTGCCGGACGGGGCAGTAGATTCGATCACTTGTCGGATGCTGTTGCTTGCGCGGACGAGTACTGGGAGTACTTCCGCGGTTCGGCACAGCTCTGGAACATCGACCGCGGCGACGTCGACCAGATCGAGAACTGGGAGGATCTCAGCCCGTCGGGCGTGGCGGGTCGAATCGAGCGGCTCGGGTCGTTTGCGGCTCGAGCAGCTGCGCTGACCAACCCCGGCACCGGTGACCGCGACGGCTCGTTGCTGGCAGCGATCGAGTTCAGCGCCAGGGCAACGGCGGCGATGTTGCCGTTCGAACGAGACCTGGCGATGGTCGCCGGCCCGTTCAACTTCTTCACGTTCGTCGCGGTGCTGATACCCGGCTACTCGCTCGTCACCCGCGAACACGGTCTGGGCTACATCGCCAAGCTGCGATCGATGCCGTCGTTCGTCGACGGGTGGATCGATGGCCTCCGCGACGGTGCCGCCGCCGGACGGGTCGCAACGGCCCGCGGGGTGGCAGCCGCAGTCGATGCATTCGACGCGCTACTGCGCAGCGACGTCGCCGACGACCCGCTGGCGTCCCAGGAGCCACCGAACGAGCTCAGCCCTGCCGATGCCGCGGCATGGCACGCCGATGTCGTCGCGGCGATACGGGATGCGGCCAGGCCCTCTCTCGTCAGGTTGCGGACGGTGCTGTACGACGAGCTGCTCCCTCTGGGGCGCAGCGATCAGCAGCCAGGGATCTGTCACCTCCCGGGCGGCGAGCAGGGCTATGCCGATCTGCTGTGGGCCTCGACATCCACGGATCTCCCACCCCAGGCCGTGCACGAGTTGGGCCTGCAGCAGCTTGCCCTCCTCGACGACGAATACCGGCTGCTGGGCGCGTCGACGTTCGGCATCGACGATCCGATTCGCCTGCGCGAGCGGCTGCGGACGGACTCGTCGCTGCGGTACACCAGCACCGACGAGATCATCGCCGACGCAAGGGCGGCGGTCGCCCGCGCCGAGGTCGAAGTGCCGCGATGGTTCGCCCGCCTGCCGCGATCAGCCTGCAACGTCGTCGCTGCATCGAACGGTCCGATGGCGTACTACACCGGCCCGTCACCCGACGGCAACCGCCCGGGCACCTACTACGTCAACGCGGCGAACCCGGCCACATGGGCTCGGTATCAGCTCGAGGTCACGACGTTCCACGAAGCCGTGCCGGGTCACCATCTGCAACTGGCCCTGGCGCAGGAGGCCGATCTCCACCCCGTCGTCGGCGAGTTGGAGGTCACCAGCTTCGGCGAAGGATGGGGGCTGTATGCCGAGCGGCTGGCCGACGAGATAGGTCTCTACAGCTCGCCACTGCAACGCGTCGGGATGCTGACCCTCGACTCGCTCCGCGCCGCGCGCCTCGTCGTCGACACCGGCCTCCACGCGCTCGGTTGGTCGCGCGACACGGCGATCGATTTCTTGCTGACCCAGACTGCGCTGGACCGCGTGAACGCAGCATCGGAGATCGATCGCTACGTCGCCACGCCCGGCCAAGCGACCAGCTACATGATCGGCCGCTTGGAGATCCAACGGTTGCGCGCTCGTGCACAGCAGCGCCTCGGCTCGAGGTTCTCCGTGGCCAGGTTTCACGACATCGTGCTCGGCAGCGGCATGACACCGTTGCACCAACTGGCCCGCTCGATCGATGTGTGGCTGGATCAATCTCCGTCTGGATAGTCGTGGCGTCGCCGCGGGTTGCACCGACGTGGCCGTGGGCTAGACTGCACCCGACATGAACGATCCAGAACGCACCCGGCTCGCCGATCCCGAGTGGAAGCGATGGGGGCCGTACGTGTCGGAACGGGCGTGGGGCACGGTGCGCGAGGACTACAGCGACGGTGGCGACCCCTGGGAATCGTTCCCCCACGACCACGCTCGGTCGCGGGCATATCGATGGAACGAGGACGGGCTGGCCGGCATC
>JANMNE010000031.1:0-21279 GCA_031373785.1 Ilumatobacteraceae bacterium | reverse complement strand
AAGGCCCTGCTGCCCTGGCTGTTCGACAAGATGAAGACGCTGGGCACCGCGGCCTGCCCGCCGTATCACCTCGCGGTGGCGATCGGCGGTACGTCGGCCGAGTTCACGGTCGAAACGGCGAAGTTGGCCAGCACCAAGTATCTCGATGGCCTGCCCACGACCGGCTCCATCGACGGCCGCGCATTTCGCGACATCGATCTCGAGGCGAAGGTCCTGGCGCTCAGCCAGCAGACCGGCATCGGCGCACAGTTCGGGGGCAAGTACTTCTGCCACGACGTCCGTATCGTCCGCCTGCCGCGGCATGGCGCGAGCTGCCCGGTCGCGATGGCGGTGTCATGCAGCGCCGATCGCCAGGCGGTCGGCAAGATCACCCGCGACGGCGTGTTCCTGGAGCAGCTCGAGACCGACCCGGCACGGTTCCTGCCCGACATCGTCGACGAGCATCTCGACGGCGACGCGGTCGAGATCGATCTCAACCGTCCGATGGACGAGATCCGCGCCGAGCTCAGTCGCTACCCGGTGAAGACACGGGTGATGCTGACCGGGCCGATGGTCGTCGCCCGCGACATCGCCCACGCCAAGTTGAAGGAGCGGCTCGACCAGGGCCTCGGGCTCCCGCAGTACATGCGCGACTACTGCGTTTACTACGCCGGCCCGGCGAAGACGCCGACCGGAATGGCCAGCGGATCGTTCGGCCCGACCACGGCGGGCCGCATGGACAGCTACGTCGCCGAGTTCCAGGCGGCCGGCGGCAGTTTCGTGATGCTGGCCAAGGGCAACCGCAGCCGCCAGGTCACCGAGGCGTGCAAGGCCTACGGAGGGTTCTACCTCGGCTCGATCGGTGGGCCGGCGGCGCGTCTGGCGCAGGACTGCATCACCAAGGTCGAGGTGCTCGAGTACGAAGAGCTCGGGATGGAGGCGATCTGGAAGATCGAGGTACGCGACTTCCCGGCCTTCATCGTCGTCGACGACAAGGGCAACGACTTCTTCGACTTGGTCGACAAGCCCTTCGTCGCTACTCCGGTCACGGTCAGCTGATGACTGCGAGCGACGAACTGCACGAGGCGGCATTGGACGCCCTGCCCGACGATGTCGCGGTCGTGATGGTCAACCTGATGAAGTTCAAGCCGGTTTCAGACGATGGCGACGGCAGCGGATGGGATGCCTACGTGCGCTATTCGAAGGCGGTGTCACCCCTCATCAAGGCGCGCGGGGCCGCCATCGTGTGGGCCGGCTTCGCCGGCGGCGCCGTGTTCGGCCCGACGGAGTTCGGTGAGTGGGACTACGTCGCGCTGGTGCGCTACCCGTCGAAGTCGGCGTTCCGCGACATGATCGTGTCTGCCGAGTACGACGCTGCGAACGTCCACCGCCTGAACGGTGTGGAGCGCCACGTCATCGTCGTGACCGAGGAGGCCTACGGCCGCTTTCGCGACGACTAGGCCCCTGTCAAGGGCCTGTGGAGTGTTTCGAGGTAACCAGGTGGGCGCCAAGAACTCCACAGGACCGCCGCAACGAGTGCTCCGATTGCGCCAGCCTCGTCATCACCTGACACCGACCACCGTCGCGAAGTGCGTACTTTCGACGCGCACTGTGTGCATCGAAATTACACACTTCGGCGCGAACTGACGCCCGGCCGAGGCACCGAGTGCTGAACGACGGTGCTTGAGGTCAGGCTGATCCACGAGATCATTCTGACGAAGGATGCATCGGTAGTCCACGCCGGACGTGAACGCACGCGGCGAAAGGGCGAACGTTGCCGGACGTGCCACTCGGCCGACGCAAGAGAGACCGGTCGAGGCCTCAACACGGGTCCTTCGCCTCTGTCATCGTGCCGATCTGTCGGCGTACGGTCAAGCCGATGGAGATGGCAGAGATGCGCACTCGGGCGACGGCACTGGTTCGCGACGCGAGCCTCGGCTACGACCAGAAGCTGCGTCAGTTGGCGGCCCTCGCAACCGAGTCGGTGGACTATCCCCCGCTGTCGCCCGCGTGCCAGGAGGCCCTCGACAAGCGGGTGATCTGCGACATGTACGAGGGCAACGCCCCGTACACCCCGCGCTACGTGCTGCCCGACTACCAACTGGCGATCGCCAATGGCTCGGCGCACCTCGAGCTCGATCCGCCCACCAATCTCGATGACGCTCTGGCGTTCTTGCAGATCATGTACGCACATGTCCCGTCCGTCACGACGTACCCGGTGTACCTCGGTGATCTCGACAAGGTGCTCGCCCCATTCGTCGATGGCGTCAGCGACGAACAACTCGATCGCTCGCTCCGCCGGTTCTGGATCTCGCTCGATCGGATGTTGCCCGATGCGTTCGTGCACACCGACATCGGCCCGGCCGACAGCCGGCTGGCCCGCTCCATTCTGCGCGTCGAGCGATCGCTGCGTCAGGTCGTGCCCAACATCACGCTCAAGGTCGACCCCTCGATCACCCCCGACGATCTCGTGCTCGACGCGGTGCAAACGGTCTTCGAGACGGCCAAGCCCCACTTCGTCAACCATCCGATGATGGTCGGCGACCACGGCGAACGCTACGCCGCGGTCAGTTGCTACAACTCGCTGAAGATCGGCGGTGGTGCGCACACCCTCGTTCGGCTGAACCTGAAAGAGGTCGTGCTGCGCCATACCGGCGATGTCGACGCGTTCCTGACAGACACCCTGCCGTGCTACGTCGAGTTGACCGCCGAACTTGCCGAGGCGCGCGTCCGCTCGCTCGTCGAGGGGCAGCGCTTCTTCGAGACGCATTGGCTCGCCCAGGAAGGGCTGATCTCACTCGATCGCTTCTCGGCGATGTTCGGCATCTTCGGCTTGGCCGAGGCCGTGAACCTGCTCGTTGCCTACGAGGGCGGCACTGGCCGCTACGGCCACGATGCCCACGCCGACGCGCTGTCCTACCGGATCACCGAACGCGTCGCCGAACTGGTCGCCGCCCGCCCGATGCCGTATTGCGACGGTGGCGAAGGCCGGTGCTACCTGCATTCGCAGAGCGGCATCGACCTCGACTCCGACGTCACCGCGGGCACACGCATCCCCGTGGGCGACGAGCCGCCGATGTTCGAGCACATCATCACCTGCGCACCTCATCACCGCCTCTTCGCTTCGGGAGTCAGCGATGTCTTCCACGTCGATGAGACGGCGACGCGGAACCCAGAAGCCGTCGTCGACATCATCCGCGGCGCATTCGCCGCCGGCATGCGCGACTTCACGTTCAACCTGGACTCCAACGACTTCATCCGGATCACCGGGTACCTCGTTCGCAAGAGCGACCTGGTCGACATCGACCAACGCGGAGCCCGACACAGCAGCGACTACCTCGCCGCCGGCTCAGAGGCGGCCTTCCACCTCAGCCAGCGCGCCGTCAAGAGAATCGGATGCCATGAACGCGACCCACGGCCTGGTCACTGACACCATCACGTTCTCCAGCGTGGATGGCCCGGGCAACCGGTTCGTGGTGTTCCTGCAGGGCTGCAACTTCGACTGCATCGCCTGCCACAACCCGTACACCATCAACATCTGCAACGAGTGCGGCGAGTGCGTGACAGCCTGCCCCTCCGGCGCCATCGACTTCTCGCCGATCGGCCGCTTGGAGTGGAGCCACGACGCGTGTCAGGGCGCCGATGCATGCATTGCGGTGTGCCCGTGGGACTCGACCCCCAGATCCGTGGTGCGACCGGTCTGGGAGCTCATGACCGACATTCGGGCCGCAGCGCCGTTCCTCTCGGGCATCACCGTCTCGGGCGGCGAGGCGACGCAACAAGCCGACTTCGTACGAGAGCTGTTCGGCGCGGTGAAATCCGACCCCGCCACGGCGAACCTGACGTGCTTCGTCGATTCAAACGGTGCTACCGAAAGATCCACCTGGACATCGTTGCTGCCGGTGATGGATGCGGCGATGATCGACCTGAAGTGCCTCGACCCCGAGATCCACCGGCTGATGACCGGCCAGCCGAACGACCAGGTGCTCGAATCGATTCGGTACCTCGCGGCAGTCGACCGCCTGTACGAGGTTCGCCTGCTGCTGTTGCCCGGCATCAACGACGACCCGGGGTTGCTCGATCGCACGGCGAGCTGGCTGGCCGACTTGGACCCCACGATACGGATCAAGCTGATCGGCTTCCGGCACCATGGTGTGCGACCGACCACGACGGGGCTCGTCGAACCGACGGCCGAACAGATGAGCAACTACAGCGACACGTTCGCGACGCGGGGCCTGTTCAGCCTCTGCGTGATCTAGGCCAACGAGACGAGCTCGAGCCAGTCCTTGTTGAAGTAGTCGACTTCGCCGTCGGGCATCAACATGACCTTCGTCGGGCGGAGTTGTTCGACGAACTCGGTGTCGTGGCTGACGAACACGATGGTGCCCTTCCACGCGTTCAGCGACTCGGTGACCGATTGTCGGCTGGGCGGGTCGAGGTTGTTGGTCGGCTCGTCGAGCAGCAACAGGTTGTTGCGCCCGACCATCAACATCGCCAGGGCGAGCTTGGTCTTCTCCCCGCCCGACAACGTGCCGCTCTCCTGGTACACCTTTTCGCCGCTGAGGCCCATCATCCCGAGCATGCCGCGAAGTTGGGTCTCGGTCAGCACGATGTCGTTGGGCACGGCGGCGCGGATGTTGTCGAGCAGCGTCGCGTCGCTCTGCAGGTTGTCGTGCTCTTGCGCGTAGTAGCCGACGTTGACGTTGTGCCCGAAGCTGAAGACACCGGCGTTGGCCGTGGTCTCGCCCGCCAGGATGCGTAGCAGGCTGGTCTTGCCGGCCCCGTTGAGGCCGAGCACCAGCAGGCGGTCGCCGCGGCCGACATCGAACGACACGTTCTCGAACACCGGCGGCCCGCCATACGCCTTCATCATGCGATGGGCGGTGATGACGGTCGTTCCGCTCGACGGTGGATCGGGGAACTTCACGCGCAGCGTGCGATCGCCCTTGCTGACGTGCACACGCTGCGCCTCGAGGCGCACGATGTGCTTCTCCTTGCTGTGAGCCATGGCCGCCTTGCTGGCCTTGGCACCGAAACGATCGACGAGTGTCTGCAGCCGGACGATCTCCTTGGTCTGCAGCGCCGTCTTCTTGGCCAGCCGCTCCTCGTCGTTCGCTCGCGAAGTTCGGTACTGGCTGTACGTGCCCTTGTACTCGACGATCTCCCCGACGGCGTCTTCCGCCGGTCGATCGAGGTGCAGCACGCGCGTGATCGCCTCGTCGAGCAGGTCGAGGTCGTGGCTGATCACCAGGAGCGCCCCGCGATACGTGCGCAGGAACTGCAACAGCCAGGTCTTGGCGTCGATGTCGAGGTGGTTGGTCGGCTCGTCGAGCAACAACACGTCGGACCCGGCGAACAGGATGCGCGCCAGTTCGACTCGGCGCCGCTCGCCACCACTCAGCACGCCGATCGGCAGTTCCAGCCGGTCGCCACCGAGCCCCAGGCCGGCAGCCATCGACCTTGCCTCGCTCTCGGCGCTGTAGCCACCGGAGGAGGCGAACTCGTCCTGCGCCTTGCTGTACCGGCCGACGTTGCGTTCGCTGGCGTCTTCTTCCATCGTGAGGCGCAGCTTCTCCAGGCGGATCAGCTCCTCGTCGATGCCACGACCACTGAGCACATGGGTGATGGCGGTCCGGCCGTCGAGCACCCCGGCGATGCGCGGATCCTGCGGAAGGTAGCCGAACCCGCCCTTGCGGAGGACCTTGCCGCCGGTGTGCTCGAGCGCGCCCCCGAGCACCCGGAACAGGGTGGTCTTGCCGGCGCCGTTGCGCCCGACGAGGCCCACTTTGTCGCGCGCCATCACGGTGAACGAGGCGCCGTTGATGATCTGGCGACCACCAACTTCCACCGAGAGCGCTTGGACCTGCAACATGGCCATCCATCGTGGCGGGGAAACGGCGAGTCCGCAACGCCATCGGTCCTACGATGGTGCGATGGAACTCGGCCTCTCGGCGCAGGTGCACGGCGGTTGGATCCGCCGGGCGGCGCCGATCTGTTGTGGTGGAGGGCTCGTTGCCGCAGCCGCAATCATCGCCACCCATGATCCCAGCGCCGCCGGATCGCGGTATCCGGCCTGCGTCTTCCACCAGATGACAGGGCTGTGGTGCCCCGGATGCGGCCTGACCAGAGGCACGTACCAGCTGCTGCACGGCCACCTCGGTGCCGCGCTGGGTTACAACGTCTTCACGCCGTTGGCGCTCGCCGCGATCGTCGTGGCCTGGTTCGCCTGGCTGCGGGTCTCGTGGGGTGCGGCGCCGATCCGCATTCCACATACGGCCCAGCGGTGGGCAACGCTCGCCCTGCCCGTGCTGCTCGTAGCGTACGGCTTCCTGAGAAACGTCCCCATGGCACCCCTCCGCGCCCTCGCGCCATAGCCGGGCGAGGCGTTCGGCGTCGGCGGCCCCGCATGGGGGTCAACTCACAAACGCCACGTCCGGTCGGGTCGGTCAGGGCGCGGGCGGGGCCACCGTCGTCGATGTCCCGCCTCCGCCTCGACGTGGTTGCGTGACCGGCGGCGTCGTGGGCTGCGGGACCGTCACCACGGTCGGTTGCGTCGGTGGCACGGTCGGCGGCGTGGTCGCGACGGTGCCGGTCGGCTTGGTCGTCGGGCTTCCGCCTCCAGTGGTGGTCGCCGTCGGGGATTTCACGGTGGTGGGGGTCGGCTTGACCGGGTTCGGCGGTGGGGTATCGGTGCCGTTCACGCTGGCGCCGCGGTCGTCGGTGAACGATGTCTTGAGACAATCGCCCGTCGCTTGCGGGGCGGGGCCCATCACGCCGGCGACGGTGGACGCCAACACAAGCCGTCCGTCGTTGGTCAGATGCAGCCCATCGCCGCGCAGGATCGTGGTGGCATCGGCGCCGGCGATGGCACCCCAGTCGACCACCCGGACATTGGAGAATTCAGCGGCCACCAGCGCGATCGCGTCGTTGACCTCGCGGCGGCTCTCGTCGAACAGGGTCACCGTCAACAGCACGACCGGGCTCGGCGTCAGGCGCTGCACGATCTTCTCCAACTGCTTGCGGTACGCCAGTTGGTCGCCGAGGTAGTTCGAGCCGAGGAAGACGTACGCGGCGTCCCACTTCGCCGACAACCGCTTGTCGAGCACCTGGTTGCCGAAATCGACGAAGCGGCTCGGCTCTGCGTCGACCTCGACCTGCCAGCCGAGCGGGACCAGGGCCTCGCACAACTCGCCTCCGTAGCGCTTCGCCGCCGACGCCGTGATCGAGTCGCCGATCATCAACAGCCGGTTGCCAGTGACCAGCGAACCGATCGACGGCAGCGGAGCGAGCGTGGTCGTCGCGGCGTCGGACACCGGCGCGACCGTTACTGCGTCGGTGGGTACGACGGCGGCATCGGGGTTGCTACCAGGCAGGATGCCCACACCCTCGATCGTCGGGTCGTGTGACGAGTCAGGGGCCGAGGCGGAGGCCGAGCATGCTGCCAACACAAGGCACAGCACAGTCAGGGTGACGTCGCGCCGCGCTCTCATCCCTCCATTGGAGCTAGCGCCGCCGAATTTCGCAAGTCAGGGTGAACAAAACGTGAAGCGATCACACCGATGCGCACGTCGTTCACCGACGTGAACGGGTCAGTTGCGAGCCCGCAGCGCGTCTCGGATCTCGGTCAGCAACTCGACCTCGGTCGGTCCCGAAGCAGCGGCCTCGGCCGGCTTGCGCATCTTGTTGTAGGCCTTCACGACCATGAAGAGCACCAGACCGACGATGACCAACGAGATGATCTGGGTCAACACGGCGCCGACCGAGATGATCGCTTGGTCCGGCTTGCCCTTGCGTACCGTGATCGTCAGGAAGTTGTCGAGGTTCGGCTTGCCGACGATGGCGCCGATCAACGGATTGACGATGCTGTTCATGAACGCATCGATCACCGCCTTGATCGCCAGAGCGAGGATGAATGCCACGGCAATCTCGACGAGGTCGCCGCTCGCGATGAAGTCCTTGAACTCCTTGAGAAAATTCTTCACTGTCGTTCCCCTTGTTCGTGAGCGGATCCGCCGCTCACACCATTGAAACACGTCGGCGGACCGTGCCGGAGCACCGACGCGCAGGCACTACCCTGCCGCCGATGGGCGATGGGACACCCCTGCCGGCGGATGAGCCGAAGCAGGGCGCGAGGGCAGGTCACGACGACCACGACGGCGAACACCGGCTCGACGATCTGTTGCTCGACCGGATCGACGCGTTCCGGGTCCTGCGCGCCGACACCGCCGAGGAACGGGGTGCGATCCTCGAGCAGATCGCCGGGCGGGGCAAGCCCGAGCAGGACATCGTCAAAGAGCTCGGCAAGATGCGTCCCCTCTGGCGCCCGGACCGATTCGAAGAAGCACATCGCGTCGCCATGCGCTCGTTGGAGGTGCTCGACCGCAATGGAGTACGAGCCCCGAAGATGCCGAGGCTCGGCCCGCTGACGCCGATCGCCGGGTACATCGTGCAACAGATGACCCGATGGATCGTCAAGGGCTACCAGAACCGCCTGGTCACCAGGTTGCGACGGCTGTACGAACGCCGCGAGGCCAACTGCGTGTGGGGCAGCCCCGAACACGTGATGCTGCGTCGAGCGCGCATCAACGCCGTGCAGGTCGAGCAGGGCTACAAGGGCAACCAGTTGGGACTGCCCACCTTCCTGGTCGGCGGGGCGATCCTGTCGAGTGCGGTCTCGGCGCTGCGGGCGTTCTTCGTCTGGGCCATCAGCGGGATCGTCGGCGTGATCGTGTTCACCGCCGTGCTGGCGGTGGTGTTCGCCAGCCTTGCGTGGGCAGCGTTGTACGCCGCGGGTGTCGCCCGCCGGCGCATTCGCCTGTCGACCGATCAACCGATCAAGGCGCTGTTCGAGACCATCGGGGCGTGCGGCAACCCACCGAAGGACGACTCGTACACCTTTGCGGTGTACGCGATCGTGCTGCTCGTGATGGCCTGGATCCTTGTCCCGGCGGCAGCGTGGCTGGTGATCTCGAAAGCCAGATAGCGCCGACCGGTCGCGGCATCGTCAAGCGTCGCCCGCGCTCGTCGCCAGACCGGCGAGGTTGCACGCGTCGGGGTTGGACGCCTCGGCTGCGGTGATCTCATCGACCGGCGACAGCTGCTCGCCCGTTCTCCACGCATCGAGGTACTTCCACGGCCACACCTCGCCGCGCCGCACTGCCCATTCGTTGTTGCTACACGGCCACGAGATGCCGAAGTGCGTGTGGCAGGCCGAGTTGCGGGCGTTGCCGGTTCGACCCATCACGCCCAGCGGCGCGCCGGGATCGAACACGTCGCCCGGTTGCACAGCAACCGAGTCGAGATGGGCGAAGTAGTAGCGCACGCCGTCGTCACCCAGCATCGAGACGTACTTGCCGCCGCGTGTCGCCGGATCATTGACCTTCGGATCCCACGGGTCGGTGGTCCGCGTCTGGTCGACCGTGCCACCGACCGGGGCGACGACCTCGGCACCGCACCCGAAGACATCGCTCGCCGGGTAGTCGTGATGCGTGTGTGCGTAGCTGACCTTCTTGCCGGTGAAGGGAAAGACATAGAGCAACGGACGCGGCCGAGTCGTGGTCGTCGCCGCTGCCGTTGTCGCTGCGGCACTGGTTGGAGGCGGCACCGTCGCCGTCGAGGCCGCCGTAGTTGCAGGGAGCGGCACACTGGTCTCGGTCGCGACCGCGTTGGCAGAGCAGCCCGCAATCAACGCGAGCAACACCATCGCGTTCCGCAGGGCAGCCATCGTTCGCCAGCCTGTCACGGGGGATCTACCGTTGAGCGTCATGAAGCGCCTGGCGAGTGTTGCGATCGGCATCACGATGCTCGCGGCGTGCACCGTTGACGAGGGCTCCACGACCACGGAGACCTTGCCGCCGATCGGGAGCGCCAGCAACACGGTGCCGCCGACGACGGCCACCACCCTGGCGACGACCACGCCCACCGAGCAGCCGCAGCCGATCACGACCAGCACGATCGGCCTGCCCGGAGGTGCGTGCGTGTTCTCGGCGCCGACGGGTGCAGCCGAGGTCACGTTCGAAGTCGGCACCCGGCTGTACAGCGTCACCCCTGGCGGCGCGCCGACCAGCTGCCTGAGCGAACTCACACTCGACAACGTCGGCCCGCTTCGATGGTCTCCCGCAGGCGATCGGGTGCTGTTCAACTCGGTGACGGTCTTCGACGGGTCCCAAGCGTTGCCAACGGGCTACCTCTCGACCAACACCGGCGTCACCTGGTCGTACCCCACGGGTAAGGCACTGATCGCGCCGGCCGTCGCCGACCGGCACCTGCTGTGGCGCACCGCCGGCCAACCCGGCACGCGCACCGACATCAGTTTCCTCGACCGCACTGACGTTGCGGCCTACCACCCTGCCGGCAAGAACATCTTCGCTGCCGGCCAGGCCAGCGACGGCACCGCCGGACTGTTCCTGGCCAGCAACCGCGGCGCCAACCCGCGGCTGATCGCCCAGCTCGACCAACCGTCGACGGTCATCGCCGAGATCGCTGCAGATCCGTCCGGAGCGGGGGTCTACTTCGTTCACGACCATGGCAACGGCACGTTCCACGTCCACGCGCTCGAGCTCCCCGCGCTGACCCTCACCGATCTGACCGTCGCGCCGGAGCCGATTGCCAAACTGAGCGTCGGCACCACACCCGGCTCCCCGATCGCATGGCGCATCGGGGCGTGCGCCGGCCTGACCCGCACCCAGTTCTGGAGAGGCGGTGCGCTCGTCGATCAACCAGCCGCGTTCGCGACGTTGTCGACCGAACCCATCGGTTGGCTCGACCCGCAGCAGTTGGTGTTGTCGGTGCGGGCCACCGGTTGCGCAGGGCCGAGCGATCTGTGGATCTGGAACACCGCCACCTCTGCCGCGACCCCGTTGGTCACCGGCGTCGAGAACGTCGCTATCCGCTCTGTCCTGACATCGTTCGGCGAGCTTCCCGGCGACATCAACAGTGCGGCGCCTGGTTGATGACCTTCACCGTGACTCGGTCGAGTCACTCTCACCATGGTCCCGTTCGAGCTCCTCGAAGCGATCGATCCGTCGCAACGACGGGAACGCAAACCACCAGATGCCCACCACCGCGAGGGTCGCGACACCGCCACCGATGACCGTCGCCGACGTCCCGACGGCTTGGGCGACCATGCCGCTCTCGAAGGCGCCCAACTCGTTGGACGCACCGATGAAAACGGATTCCACCGCCAGCACCCTGCCGCGCTTCTCGTCGGGCGTCACCAGTGGCACGAGCGAAACACGGATGAACACGCTGACCATGTCGGCTGCAGACAGCACCACCAACGCCAGGAAGGCGAGCACGTAGTTGCGGGTGACGCCCAGCACGACGGTGCCGACACCGAACACCCCGACGACCGTGAGCAGCGTCTTGCCGATGTTTCGCCTGACCGGGCGGGCCGCCATGATCAAGGCCATCGCCGCCGCGCCGAAACCTGGCGCAGCGCGCAGCCAGCCGTAGGCCACATCGCCGACCCCCAACCGATCCTTGGCGATGACGGGGATCAATGCCACCGCGCCGCCGAACAGGACGGCGAACAGATCGAGGGCGATGGCCGCCAACAGCACGGGGGTTTGCCGGATGAACACCAGCCCCTCCACCGCGGTCCGCAACGTCGGCCGGTTGTCGGGGTCGGGCGGGAGCGGCTCGCGCACGAAGGTCTGCATCGACAGCACCAACGCACTGCAGAAGATCAGCGAGGTCGCACCGAGATAGGCAACCCACGGATCGACTGCGTAGAGGAACCCGCCCACGGCGGGGCCGACGATGATCGCACCCGTCCACACGGCCGAGTAGAGCGCGATCACCTTGGGCAGTGCTCCCGCGGGGGCGACCATCGGCGGCATCGACCGCATCGCAGGAGCTTGGAACGCGCGGGCGATGCCGAACGTGAACGCAATGCCGAACAGCGGAATCACCGACGTCGGCTTGCTGAGCGCGTAGAACATCAACGCGGCCGAGGTCACCACCTCGGCGCCTACGGTGATGAGGGCGATGGCCTTGCGGTTGAAGTGGTCCGCAACCGAACCGGTGACCAGCACGAGCAGCGCGATGGGCAGGAACTCGGCGAGGCCCATCCAGCCGAGGTTGGACTTCCGGCCGGTGATGTCGTAGGCCTGCTTCAACAACGCGGTGGCCTGCAGTGCGATCCCGCTGTAGAGGATGCCGTTGCTGATCAGCAGCCGGCGAACGGGGACGGACTGCCAAACCTGTCGGGTGGTGAGCGGCGAGGGGGTTGCTGGCGAGGTGGTCACGACGAACGCCCACCCTAATTGCACGTGCTACACAAGGCCCATGTCGTCGCTCGCCGCGTTGAGCTCACTCGCAACCGAGACCAGATGGATGGATGCCACAGACCAGGCGGCACTCGTGCGGCGCGGTGAGGTCACCGCTGCCGAACTGCTCGACGCCGCGATCGAGCGCATCGAGCACCTCGATCCGCAGCTCAACGCGGTGATCATCCGCTGGTTCGACGACGCTCGCGCTGCGGCATCGCACCTGCCTGATGGGCCGTTCCAGGGCGTGCCGTTCCTCCTCAAGGATCTCTGGGCACACTACGAAGGCCAGCCACTGACGAACGGGTGCCAGGCCTTGAAGGACGCGCTGCCGATCTCGCCGCAGGACACGACGCTGGTCGCCCGGTTCCGCCGAGCCGGCCTGAACATCGCCGGCCGCACGAACAGCCCGGAGTTCGGCAGCTTGCCGACCACCGAGCCCACCGCATGGGGCGCGACACACAACCCCTGGAGCATCGGCCACTCACCCGGCGGGTCGAGTGGCGGGTCTGCTGCCGCTGTTGCCGCCGGGATGGTGCCATTCGCCCACGCAAGCGACGGGGGTGGATCGATCCGCATCCCCGCGTCGTGCTGCGGCCTGGTCGGCCTCAAGCCGTCGCAGGGCCGGATCACGCTCGGCCCATTTCGCGACGAGAGCAACCTCGGGGTCGAGCTCGGGGTCAGCCGCACCGTCCGCGACACTGCAGCGCTGCTCGACGCCGTGCACGGCCCCGGCGTGGGCGACACGGTGATCGCCCCGGCGCCGCAACGGCCGTATGTCGACGAGGTCGGTGCAGACCCGGGACACTTGCGGATCGGCCTGCTCGACGAGCATCCGTCCGGGGGCGCGTTGCACGACGACTGCCGCGATGCGGTCCGTGCAGCTGCTGCGCTGCTCGAGTCGCTCGGTCACCACGTCGAGCACGGGTCTCCCGCAGCATTGGCAAACCGCGAGTTCGGCCGACGGTTCTCGGCGCTGTGGAGCACGAACATGGGCGTCTCGGTGAAGCGGATCGAAGCACAGCTCGGGCGACCGATCACCGATGACGAGATCGAACCCGTCAACCGCGCTCAGGTCGAGTTCGCCCGCAAGGTGAGCGCCGTCGACTACGCCCTTGCGCTCGCCGCAACCGTCGAGTTCCGCCGCGCCGTGCAGCAATGGTGGACCGACGGGTGGGATCTGTTGCTGACCCCCACCCTGGCCGAGCCACCTGCGGCGCTGGGAACCTTCGCCAATGACCCGGCGGCAGCGATGAACCCGATGGTCCGGGCGGCTGCATACGTGCCCTTCACGCCGCCGTTCAACTCCAGCGGGCAGCCGGCGATCAACCTGCCGCTGCACTGGAACAGCGCCGGGCTGCCGATCGGGATCCAGCTCGTCGCCGCGTACGGGCGAGAGGACCTCTTGCTGCGAGTCGCTGCGCAGCTCGAGGCCGCCCGACCGTGGAAAAGCAGGCATCCGACCATCTGAATCGTCGCCGCCCGGCGCGGTCTGTTCCGGTTGTGTGACGAATAGTGCAGTTTCGAGAAATCTCGCCGAAAGTGAATCCAAACGGCCTCGTGAAACGTCTATATGAATGTGAACGCCATGCACCGCTCCGCCCCCACCTCCTCGGCCACCTCGATGACCAGTTCACAGCCGAACGCGGCGGAGTTGATGCTCCTGGCGTTGAAGGCCGGGGCCGGGTCAGCACTCGTCGCAGCACTGCTCGCCGGCCATGTGCCCGAGGTCGTGATCGTGGTCGGCGTCATCGTCGTGGCGTCATTGATCGGCTGGCACCGGACCCAGATGGTGCCCGCCCGAGTTCGCTCCCATCACCGCTTCACCGTTGTGTCACGATGCGGCGATGGGTTCGTCACGATCGACTCCTCGGGTGCGCGCCGCGTTGCACGGCGATTGGTACTCGACGGCCCTTCCAACTGAGGCAGGTCTCGTCGAACTGCGCGACTGTGGCTAGCAAGCCGCACATCCGCATCGGCTACGCGTTCGGGACCCGAACCCGGCTCAACGACAACGGCTTCGCGACCGTGGTCGACGCCCTCGAGCGCCTCGGGTTCGACAGCTTGTGGCTCAGCGAACGGATCGGAGGCGACGCGCCCGACCCACTGGTCGGCATGGCGTTCGCCGCTGGACGCACCACCCGGCTGAGGTTCGGGATGAGCGTGATGGTGCTGCCTGGTCGTAACCCGATCGTGCTCGCCAAGGAGTTGGCGACGCTCGATCGGTTGTCGAACGGTCGGCTGCTCCCAGCGTTCGGGCTCGGCGTGGCCGACCCACACGAGCAACAGGCCTTCGGTGTCGAACGCGGCGCACGCGCCAAGCTGTTCGACGAAGCGTTGACCGTGCTGCGCGGCGCGTGGGCGCCGGGAACGTTGACCCACCACGGCGACCACTTCGACTACGACGACCTGCGCGTGCTGCCCAAGCCGCTGCAATCTCACCTCGATGTCTGGCTCGGCGGCATCGCCACCTCCGAACTCCGCCGGGTCGGGCGACTTGCCGACGGTTGGTTGCCCAGCTTCGTCACGCCCGACGATGCGGCGCGCGGGCGCGAGACCATCGAGATCACCCTCGCCGAACACGATCGTCACATCGACGCGGACCACTTCGGCGCGTTGATCTCGTACGCGGCGGGACCGATTCCGCCGCAGGTCGTCGAGTTGTTGGCTCGCCGGCGACCAGACCTCGACGACCCGACGGTGCTGGTACCACGCGGCTGGGATGCCCTGATGGAGACCATCGACCGGTTCGTCGCCGTCGGCACGAGCAAGTTCGTCATCTTGCCGATCGTCGAGCCGTCGACACCCGCCGAGTGGGTCGAACACCTCGAGCAGGCTGCGCCGATCGTGCTCGCTCGTCAGACCTGAGGCATGATCAATGATCGACACCGTGCCCGAGAGGACAATCCGTGCCACCTGCGCAGCCGTTACCCGATGATCCGATCGACCTTGCCCATGCCAGCTGGAGGGGCCAGGGGTGGGGGCAGGCCGCCGACGGTATGGCAGTCGTCACCTCGATCATGCGAGTGCAGCAGGTGTTGCTGGCACGCATCGAAGCGATCCTGCGACCACTCGGGCTGACCTTCGCCCGGTACGAGGTGCTGATGCTCCTGCGCTTCAGCCGCAAGGGCTACCTGCCCGTGGGCAAGATCGGCGAGCGCCTGCAGGTGCACCCCGCCAGCGTGACCAACGCAGTGCAACGGCTGGAGCAGGACGGATTTGTCAACCGGACGGCGAACCCGGTCGATGGTCGCAGCGTGCTCGCCGAGATCACACCCCGCGGCAAGCGACTGACCGAAGCAGCCACATCGCAGCTCAATGCTCACGTCTTCTCGATCGTTCCGATCCCGCCGGCGGAGCAACGCGAGGTCTACACGGTGCTGAAAGCCATGCGCCGGGCCTTCGGAGATTTCAGCTGAACTACCACAATGCTTTGACGTCCAATTAACCTGCCAGGATGCCCACCAATCGTGAGCTCTGGGAGCAAGCATTCGCCGAGTCGCCGGTGCGCGATACCGATTACACCACCATGTCGGGCATTCCGCTCGATCCGGTGTATGGCCCCGACGATGGGTCGGGTGATTATCCGGGGCAGTATCCGTACACGCGTGGGCCGTACGCCTCGATGTACCGCTCGAAGCTGTGGACGATGCGGATGTTCGCCGGCTTCGGCACCGCCGACGACACCAACTGGCGGTTCAAGGAGATCATCCGCTCCGGCGGTGACGGGCTGTCGACGGCGTTCGACATGCCGACCCTGCTTGGGATCGACAGCGACCATCCGATGTCGTTGGGCGAAGTCGGCCGGTGCGGTGTTGCCGTCGATTCGCTGGCCGACATGGAAGATCTGTACGCCGGCATCGATCTGGGCACGACCACGACGTCGATGACCATCAACTCCCCCGCGGCGGTGATCTTCGCGATGTTCGTTGCCCAAGCCGAGAAGGCCGGCATCCACCGCACCAGGCTGGGCGGCACCTTGCAGAACGACATCTTGAAGGAGTACCAGGCCCAGAAGGAGTTCGTCTTCCCGCCACGGCCGTCGATGCGTTTGGTGCGAGACACGATCGAGTTCACCGCTGCAGAGATGCCGCGGTGGCACTCCATCTCGATCTCCGGCTATCACATCCGCGAGGCAGGTTCGTCGGCGGTGGAGGAGCTGGCGTTCACGTTGGCCAACGGGTTTGCCTACGTCGAACTGGCGATGCAGGCCGGTCTCCCCGTCGACTCGTTCGCCCCACGCCTGTCGTTCTTCTTCAACGCTCACATCGACTTCTTCGAGGAGATCGCCAAGTACCGCGCAGCCCGCCGCATCTGGGCACGCTGGCTGCGCGATCGATACGGCGCCAAGCTCGAGCGTTCGATGCAACTGCGCTTCCACACCCAGACGGCGGGCGTGTCCCTGACGGCACAGCAACCCGAGGTCAACATCGTGCGCACAGCCATCGAGGCGCTGGCGGGCGTGCTGGGTGGCACGCAGTCGCTGCACACGAACTCGATGGACGAGGCCATGGCGTTGCCGACGGAGAAGACCGCCCGGCTCGCGCTGCGCACCCAACAGGTCATCGCCCAAGAGACCAACGTGGCCCACGTTGCCGACCCGCTCGGTGGTTCGTGGTACGTCGAACACCTCACCGACGAGGTCGAACGCCAGGCCGAGGAACTGTTCGCCTACCTCGACGAGCTCGGCAAGGGCTCGATGCTCGAGGGCGCGATCAAGGGCATCGAGGACAACTGGTTCCAGGGCAAGATCGCCGACAGCGCCTACGACCTCGAACGACGCTTCAACACCGGTCGCCGCATCATTGTCGGTGTCAACGCCTTCACCGAGGGCAGCGAAGAATCGCAGATCCCGTTGCTGCAGATCACCAACGAGGACGAGACCCGGCAGCTGAAGCGGCTCGAGCAAGTTCGCCACACTCGCGATCAGGCGGCGGTCGATGCCGCGCTGCGCCGCGTCGAGGCCGAAGCCGCCGATCCGGAGGTCAACCTCATGCCCGGGCTGATCGACGCCGTTGGCGTCTACGCAACCCTCGGTGAGGTCATGGCTTCACTCGGCAGCGTGTTCGGTCGCCACGTGGAAGTCCCCACAATATGAGCCTGAACACGATGGCCATCTAGTGGCTGCACAACGGATCCTCATCGCCAAGGTCGGGCTCGATGGCCACGACCGCGGCATCAAGGTGGTCGCCCGAATCCTGCGCGATGCGGGGTACGAGGTCATCTACACCGGCCTGTTTCAGACGCCGGCAACTGTTGCTGCCGCTGCGGTCGATGAAGACGTCGACGCCATTGGCTTGTCGATGCTGTCGGGCGCGCACATGACGTTGGCGCCGCTGGTTGTCAGCGAGACCCGGGCGCGTGGCGTCGACATCCCGGTGATCGTCGGCGGGATCGTGCCCGAGCCCGACATCGCCAAGTTGAAAGAGGCCGGCATCGCCGCCGTGCTGACCCCCGGTGCCACCTCCGCGCAGATCGTGGCCGAGGTCGCGGCCGCACTCGCTGCGGCTGCCAACGTCTGAGCAGCACCGTCAGTCGAGGGTGGCCGGGTCGGCGAGGAGGTCGGCGATGGTCTTGCAGAACGATGCCGCCGGGGCGCCGTCGAGCACGCGGTGGTCCCACGTCAGGCTGAGAGTCAGGCGTTTGGTCGTCGTGACAGCACCGTCGATGACGATGACGTCGTCGCGGAGCCGACCGACCCCCAGGATCGCCACGTTCGGCGGGTTGATGACCGGCGTGAACATGTCGACACCGAACATTCCGAGCGCACTGACCGAGAACGTGCCGCCTTCCAGCTCCTCGAGCTTCAGTGACCCCGTACGCGCTGCTTCGGCCAGCCGGGTGGTCTCGGCACTGAGCGCGGCGAGATCGAGGCGGTCGGCGTGGCGGACCACCGGCACCATCAACCCGTCGTCGAGCGCGACGGCGAGCCCGACGTGGATGTCGGGCAGCACGGCGATGCCATCGGCGGTGACCTGGGCATTGACGTTCGGGTGCTGGCCAAGGGCGCGGGCCGCGGCGGCAACGACGTAGTCGGTGAACCCGACCGTCACACCTGCCTGCTTGCGCCGGGCCCGATCCGCCACCACCGCGTCCATGTTGGCGTCCATCGCCAGCGTCAACTGGGCCATCTCACGCAGTGAGGCGTGCATTCGCTTGGCGATCGTTGCGCGCATGCCCGACATCCGGACGATCCGTGTGGGCGTCTGCGACGCGGACGGCAGGTCGATGGTTGCTGGTTCGGGCGGAGGAGCAGCCGGAGCAGCAAAGGTCACCGGACCGGCCAAGCGCTGACGCACATAGCCCGCCACCGTGTCGCGAGTGATCCGGTACTCGACCGGGTCATAGGGCACCACGGCGAGATCGATGCCGAGGAGATCGGCGAGGTTGCGAGCGGCCACGCTGGCGACGATGTCGTCGCGGCTGCCGAACGTCTGGAGTGACACAGCCGAGGCACCGAGGCCCGCACCGAGGGCTGCGGCAACATCGTCGGCAACGATGCGACCGCCAGGCCCGGTCCCCGAGACCCGACTGATGTCGACGCCCGCCCCGGCGGCCACCCGCTTGGCATTCGGTGAGGCCAGGATGCGCCCGTCAGCGGTTCTGGCCGCAGTCGCAGCGGGGGCGGCGGTCGGCCGGGCCACGGGCGCTCGGGGCGCGGGCGCCGTCGGTGCGACGCTCGCCGCTGGCGCTGCCGCGGCCGGCGGGGTCTCTCCGGGTGCCAGGAACACTGCGATCACTGCGCCGCACGCGTAGGCCTGCCCCGGTTGGCCGATGTGGTGAAGCCTGCCGTCGCCGCTGCTCTCCACTTCGGTCTCCACCTTGTCGGTCTCGATGCGCACGACGGCAGTGCCCTCGGCGACGTCGGCGCCGTCGGGCACGAGCCACTCGACGATGGTGCCTTCCTCCATCGTCAGGCCAAGCTTCGGCATCTGGAAGTCAACTGCCATGAGAATCCTCCGAAAGGTCGAAACGGCGATCGTGTGCGGCGTGGATCAACGCCTGTTCCACATCGATCACCAGTGGTCCGCCGTGGTCGACAGACATCGTGATGGTTGCGCCGGGCCCGACCCGTCGGTCGCGTTCGCCATCGAACGCCAGCATGCCGGGACCCGACATGACGACCGTCTCACCCAAGGCAAGCGGTCGTACCTCGGCGATGTCGACCGTGGCGAACGAGCCGGGCATCAACGGTATGCGCACCTGCCGGCCACCCGGACCGAACCGCACGTAGACACCGCCGGCCTCGTCGCGACCGACCGGGTGCATGCGCCCGGCGATGCTGGAGAGGCCGGTGCTGGCCGGCGTTGCCGACGCCGCCACCACGTGACGGATCGCCGACGCATCGACGACGGCGCGTGCCCCGCTGAACGCCGCATCGACCACCGCCACCTCGATCAAGGCCATGTCGTCGATGTGACCGACGGTTGGGTCGGAGATGTGCACCGAGATTCGCTTGGCTCGTCGCGCCACATCAGCCTCAACGACGACCCCGCGGGCGACGAATGCAGCAGCCGCGCCGGCCGACGACCCGTCGACCGCAGTCGGGAAGACGTTGTTGGTGCCCGTGGAGATCGCCACCATCGACACGTCGGGCCAGCCGATCGCGACGTCGCGGCAGGTGCCGTCGCCGCCGAGGACCACCACCGCTCCGCATTGCTCTTTCCACATCCGGGCTGCGGCGCGCACGGTGTCGAGCCGCGAGCCCGTCGGCGCCTCGTCGAGCAGTTCGATGGCAGCCGACAGTTCGAGCCCGTGGACGGCGCGGGCCGCCAGACCACTGGCGTCGTTGCCCAGCACGATTCGCGTCGCTCCGCATTCGGCCGCGGCGATCACGACCCTCCGGACGATCCCGGCTTTGACCGTGTCGGGCGTGTGGCCGACCGCCGCGTGCAGGCGACGTATGTCCTTGCCCGCCCACGGGTTGACGATGACGCCAACGGTCGACACCGACTCAGCGATTCAGCAGCGGCCTGGCAACCGCTCGACGGATGGCCTCGGCGATGCTCTGCGGATCCGGCACCCAGTGCTTCTCGAGCGCCGGGGAGAACGGCACCGGCGAGAACGGGCCACCGACTCGGCCCACGGGCGCGTCGAGGTAGTCGAACGCATGCTCTTGGATCTGCGCCGCGATCTCACCGCCCAGGCCGCCGAAGCGAACTGCCTCATGAACGATGACCGCGTGGTTGGTTCGGCGCACCGAGTCGAGCACGGTGTCCATGTCGAACGGCTGCAGCGTCCGCGGGTCGATGACCTCGCATTCGATCCCCTCACCGGCAAGGATCTCGGCGGCAAGCATCGAGTCGTTGGCCATCTTGCCCCAGGCGACCACGGTGACGTCGTTGCCCTCGCGCTTCACATTGGCTTTGCCGAGCGGGATGACGTACGACTCCTCCGGGACGGGACCGCTGACACCCAACAATCGCTTGTGCTTGACCATGATGGTCGGATTGTCCTCGCGGATGCACGCCGTCATCAGGCCCTTCATGTCGTAGGCGTTCGACGGGTAGACGACTTTGAGGCCAGGGATGTGACACAGGATCGCCTCGAGGCTCTGACTGTGCTGTGCCCCCGCCGACAGACCGCCGCCGCCCGCGGTGGTGATGGTGAGCGGCACGACCGCGCCGCCACCGAACATGTACTTCAACTTCGCCGCCTGATTGACGATCTGGTCGAGGGCGACGCACATGAAGTCCATGAACATCAGATCGACGATCGGCCGCAGTCCGCAAACAGCAGCACCGAGACCGAGGCCGATGATGGCCTGCTCGCTGATCGGGGTGTCGACGACCCGGTCTTCACCGAACTGCTCTTGGAGACCGCCGAACGTATGGAAGACACCGCCAAATGCGCCGACGTCCTCACCCGCTACGAACACGTCGGGATTGGCCTCCATCTCGAGGCGCACGGCTTCGGTGAAGGCGGCCGCGTAGCTCTTGGTTCGCTCCGCGCTCACTGCAGCCCCCCGGTGTACACGTCGACGAGGACCTGCGACGGGTCCGGCAACGGGCTCTCCTCGGCGAACACGATG
>JANMNE010000008.1:0-12067 GCA_031373785.1 Ilumatobacteraceae bacterium | reverse complement strand
CCCCGTCGACCTCCCCGCTGAGACCCTCCGACGCTGGGCCTGCCAAGCCGACATCACCCCAATCATCGTCGCCGCCGACGGCATCTCGCTCTACCTCGGCCGCACCCAACGCATCGCCAACCGCGCCCAACGCCGAGCCCTACGCGCCATGTACCGCCACTGCGCCATCCCCGGCTGCACCATCACCTACGACAACTGCCACATCCACCACCTCCACTGGTACCGCAACCACGGAATGACCGACATCGACAACCTCACCCCACTCTGCAACAAACACCACCACCTCGCCCACGAAGGCGGCTGGAACCTCACCACCGACACCCAACGCAACCTCACCATCACCTACCCCGACGGAACCACCATGACCACCAGCCCACCTACAGCCAGGGCCCCATGAACCCAGGGTGTGCCGCTGGGCTTGGCAATGTCGGGCTGCGAGGGGCAACCTGGGTGCGTGCGACGAGCGTCGATCAAGATGAGGCGGTTGTTCCATCTCGTGGTGAACGGGACGAATGGCGCCGACGCGGAGCGTCGGACCTGCCCTCGCTGCGGCGGCCGGCTCGAGCCAAACGCTGGTGGACCGGGAGACTCGGCGCTGTTCGCGGCGTCGCCGCCGCAAGAACTGTGCGTGCGCTGCCTCACCGGCCACGACGCGGATTGGGTGGAATGACGGCGCGCGCTTCGATCCGCCCCGTCGCGCCGGCGTGTGGCGCGGACGTGAACGGCATCGATCTCGGTGATCCGTCACCCGAGACGATGTCGCTGATCACCGATGCGTTGGCCGAGCATGGCGTGCTGTTCGTGCGCAACCAGCACCTCACACCAAGCCAGCAGGTGGAGTTGACCCGACGGTTCGGCGAGGTGCTCCGGGTGCCGTACATCGCCCCGCTCGCCGGGCATCCCGACGTCGTCGCCGTGCTGAAGGAGGCCGACGAGCAACACATCTCGACGTTCGGCGGCACGTGGCACTCCGACTTCTCGTTCCTCGAGCAACCACCCAGCCTCACCCTGCTCTACGCGCTGGAGTTGCCCGAGGTCGGCGGCGACACCGTGTGGTCCAGCCAGTACGCCGCCTATGACTCGCTGTCAATCGGAATGAGACGGCTGCTCGACCCGCTCCAGGCCATTCACACGGCGTGGCCGCACGGCACGAAGGGACCCGACGCCACCGCAGCGGTCAGCCGATCGATCGTGATGACCCGCAACGACCCGTCCGCCGACCGCGAGATCGTGCACCCGGTGGTGCGCGTGCATCCGGTCACCGGCAAGCAGGCGCTGTTCGTCAACCCGGTGTACACGCAACGCTTCGTCGACATGACCGCAGAGGAGTCGCAACCGCTGCTGCAGTACCTGTTCGACCACGCCATCAGCGCCGAGTTCACCTGCCGGCTTCGCTGGACTCCGGGCACCCTGGCCATTTGGGACAACCGGTGCCTGCTGCATCTCGCCATCAACGACTACGACGGACGTCGGCGCCTGTTGCATCGCACCACGGTGGTCGGCGAAACCCCGACGGGGCACGCATGACCGGCGAGCGCGAACTGCTGCAGCGCTCTCTCGACGCCCAGCGCAAGCATGTTCTGGGGATCCTCGAGGGCTTGACCGCCGAGCAGCTCCGCCAGCCGGTGTTGCCGTCGGGCTGGACCTGTCTGGGCATGGTCAAGCATCTCGCATTGTCGGACGAGCACTACTGGTTCCGTTGCATCGTGGGCGGTGAGCCGCTCGGCTTTCTTGCCGACGTGCCCGGCGTGCCCAACCCGGACTGGCACGTCGAGTCCGATGCGACACCCGAGGATGTCTTCGATCTCTACCGCGACGAGATCCGCCATGCCGACGAGATCATCGCCGCCACCCCGCTCGACATGGCGCCCCGCCAGCGCGATCCGGCATGGGACGAATGGGGCGGCAACTTCCCCGATCTGCGCTTCATCATGCTGCACATGATCACCGAGACGGCCTGTCATGCCGGGCATCTCGATGCGGCTCGCGAGCTCCTCGACCGCCGCCAGTGGATCGTGCTGTAGACAGCGGCGGCCGATCCCGTTACTGCCCCTCCGGGTTGGTCACCGGTGGCAGCGTGGTGGGTGGGACCTCGACCTGCGTGCCTGACAACGCGGCGAGCTCCTCGGCGATCAGGCGCACGACCAGCGCGTCCAATGGCAGCTCCTCGTAGTCGGTCGCCGCAATGTCGGTCGACTCGCCGGTCGCCGCACCCAACGCGCCGTACGAGAGGAACACGAAGCGGGCACCGGTTCCCGCAGCGATCTCGCGGAACGCTGCTTCGGCCTGATCATCGGATTCCGACGACGCGATGGGGAACACCTTGATTCCACGCGAGATCGCGTCGACGATCGCCGCCGGGTAGGCGACCGACACCTGACGGTCGATGTGTGGCGGTGCATCGGCGACCAGGAACACCAGCTGCA
Organism: Ilumatobacteraceae bacterium; assembly: GCA_031373785.1. Taxonomy (GTDB): domain Bacteria; phylum Actinomycetota; class Acidimicrobiia; order Acidimicrobiales; family Ilumatobacteraceae; genus JAENVT01. The sequence goes on along the minus strand of JANMNE010000008.1, from coordinate 9,641 downwards.
GTGTCGACGCCGGGTCACGCCACGAGGGCTCTGACAGCGCCGACGCGAGACCCTCCTCGAGGGCCTCCGGGTAGTCGCCGCCGCCATCGGCCACCACGTCGTTCAACGCTGCGCGGAACGCCGCGATGTCGGAGGTGAAGTCGAACGTCGACGTCACGAACATGTCGCCCTGATCGCGGTACAGCGTCATCGCGAAGCGCACATCGGGCTTCGAGTCGAAGCCGCCGACTTGGGCGGCGACTGCGTCGATGGTGTCCTTCAGCCGACCGATCTCGTCGCCCATCGACCCGGTCGCATCGAGCAGGAACATCACATCGAGCGCCACCGGGTCGGGGCCACCCCCGGCGGCAGCCGCTTGCAGTGCGACCGCCGAACCGGGTGCGCCGGTCGCCGACGCATCGCCGGTCGTGAACGTGTACTCGGTTGCTTGGGTCGCCTGCGTGACCGGCGCTGCTGCGTACAACGCCGGCAGGAACCGGGCGGTGCCGTCGGCGGTGGTGCGCAAACTGGCGATCTCGGTGCCGCCGGCCGTCACCGTCACCTGCGCTCCGGCCACCGGCAGTCCGCTGGTTCCCGTGACCGTGACAACGATGCGTCCAGTTGGATCGAAGTCACGGGTGTCGACCCCCAGGTCGTGGATGCGAGCCAGGTAGGTGAGGAAGTCGGCGAAGTTGGCGTTGTCGTCGACCGAGCCGGCGCGCAACCCGGTCTGCTGTGGAATCGGCATCGCCCCGGTGGGCGGGGCGTCGATCGGCGGTGCGACCGCTGCAGCGGCGGCCGAGTACATCTTCGTGCCGGCCTCGCTTTCCAAGGCTGCTGCCCAATCAGGCTCGCCACCGATCCATCCACGCCCGGGGTCGCCCGCCGAGGTCGCCGTGGTTCCGATCGTCGACGTCGGCGAGTCGGCAAGCGGTGTGACACTCGAGCCGCAACCAGCGAGGAGCACGATGACAGAGACCGACGTGATTGCAACCCGTGATGTGATCATGTGACGTTCGACTCGCCACCGCCCGCGAAAGTTCCCGAGATCTACTTCAGCGCGGCCGAGACCAGGTCAGCAAAAACCAGCGTGCCCTTTTCGTTGGGGTGGATGTGGTCGGTCCGCAGGATCTTCTCCTTCGGATCCGATGCCAGATCGAACCACGACTGCACGATCGTGTTCCCCCGAGCAGCGGCCCGGTCGCGCAGCACCAGGTTGAACAACTTCGTGCCGGCAAGCTGGTTGGGGTTAAAGACGTCGACCCACACGATCGGCACGTCGGCCTCGGGCATCGACATCATCTGATCGATCAGCGCGGCGTAGTCATCCGCCTTGTCGTACTTGCCGACATCGTTGGTCCCCATGGCGATTGCCCACACGTCGGGCGAGACACCCTCGGAGATCATCGTGAACAACGTCTTCACACCCGACAGCGGCTCGCCCTTGCCGTCGCCGACCGCGATTCGCCGGCTGACCTCGGCCTCGATGGTGATGTCGGTGTAGCCGCGACCTTCGAGCACGGCCGTCAACGACTTCGATGATGCCTTGGTGATCGAGTCACCGACCATGGCGAACTTGGTGCGGGCGGCCTCCGCAGCAGGCAACTGCCCGACGCCGGCCGGCGACGTCGGAGCGTCGGGCGCACCGGACTTGTTCGACGCCGAGGAATGCACCCCGTTGTCGCCACATGCCGCCAGTACGGCAAGCAGCCCAGTCGACGCGCCGGCGCGCAAGAGGCCTCGACGACTGATCCGCATCACGACATTCTGGCTGATGAACCGCCCAGAACGACGTCAACGACGTCAACGACGTCAACCAGATGTCACGACCTGCGGCGTCAGTCGACGAGTCGTTGGATTCGAGCCGCGTGCCGGGCGTGCAAGCGCAGGACGCTGTCGAGATCCGGATGCACGATGGCGCCGTCGCGCACGACGAAGCGTCCGGCGACGATCGTGTGCCACGCCGACACCGGGCCGCACCGCAGCCAGGCTTCGACCGGGTCGGCCAGCGCTCCGGCGAATGCCGGTCCGGTCAGGCGCCACACCGCCAGGTCGGCGACGGCGCCGGGGGTGATCACGCCGATCTCGCCGCCGCGCCCCAGACAGGCGGCACCGCCGAGCGTGGCGCACTCCAAGGCCATGCGCGCCGTGCCTGCCCGGGCTCCATCGCGCAGCTTGGCCAGCAACATCGCCTGGCGGGCCTCCATCCACAGCGACGCGCTGTCGGCCGACGACGATCCGTCGACACCGAGACCCACCGCCACGCCGGCGGCCCGCAGCGACACGACCGGGGCGATGCCCGACGACAGGATCAGATTGCTGCTCGGGCAATGGGCCACGCCCACGCCGGCATCGCCGAGCCGAGCGATCTCGTGCTCGGAGGGCATCACGCAGTGAGCCACCCAGGTGCGATCGGTGGACCAGCCAGTCCGCTCGAGGTACTCCATCGGCCGGCACCCGAACTGGCTCAGCGAGAACGCGTCGTCCTCCGCGTTCTCGGCGAAGTGCGTGTGCAGACGCACATCGAGCCGCGCCGCGAGCTCGGCGGTGCGAACCATCAACGATTCGGTGACGCTGAACGGGCTGCACGGTGCCAGGGCGATGCGCAACATCGAGGCGGGCGACCGATCGTGATGGCGGGCGACCGCGTCCTCACACGCGACCAGGATCTCGTCGTCGTCGCCAACGACATCGTCGGGTGGAAGCCCGCCGTCCTTCTCGCTGAGCGACATCGAGCCGCGGGTCGGGTGGAAGCGCATGCCCAGCTCGGTGGCCGCGGCGATCTCGGCGGCCAGCAGGTCACCGGCGTTGCGCGGGTGCAGGTAGAGGTGGTCGCTCGATGTCGTGCAGCCACTGAGGGCCAACTCGGCGAGGCCCACGAACGCGCTGGCGTACACGGCCTCTTCGTCGATCGCCCGCCACAGCGGGTACAACGATTGCAGCCAGCCGAACAGCGGCTTGTCGGTCATCGGCGGGTAGGCGCGGGTCAGGTTCTGGAAGATGTGATGGTGGGTGTTGACCAGGCCGGGCGTGACCAGGCACTCCCCGGCGTCGATCGTCTCCGTTGCGATCGGTTGGGCGTCGGAGGCCGCGCCGACCGCGGTGATCCGTCCTTGCTCGATCGCAACCCACCCGCCGACGAGCTCGCGACGATCTGCGTCGAGGGTCGCCAGCAGCCGCGCGTTGCCGATCAGCAGATCGGTCACGGCTCAGGCCAAGGAGTCGACGATGATGCGAATGTCGTCGATGGAGGTCAGCGGGTTGATGATGCACAACCGCAGCAACACCTCTCCGTCCCACGAGGTGGGCGTGACGAACGCCGTGCCCTCGTCGAGCAGCCGGTTGCTCCACGCCTGATAGTCGTCGGCAGTCCACGCCGTGCGGCGGAACAGCAAGATGCTGAGCTCGGGCTCCATGATCAGTTCGAGATGAGCAGCGTCGTCGATCAACCGCGCTGCTTGGCGGGTCACGTCGAGCGCAGTCTCGATCGCATCGCGGTATGCCTCGGTGCCATGTGTCGCCAGGCTGAACCAGAACGGCAGACCACGGGCCCGACGCGACAGGTGATGGGCGAAGTCACTGGGGTTCCACTCGTGCCCCGAGTGGTCCTCCCCGAGGTGCAGCACGTCGAGGTACTCGGCGTGCTGGGTGTGCGCTGCCCGCGCGGCGTTCGGGTCGCGGTACACCAGCGCGCAACAGTCGAACGGGGCGAACAACCACTTGTGGGGATCGACGATGAAGCTGTCGGCATGCTCGATGCCGCGATAGCGGTCGCGCACGCTGGGCGCGGCCAGGCCTGCGCCGCCGTACGCGCCGTCGACGTGGAACCACACGTCGGTCTCGGCACAGACCTCGGCAACGCCGGCCAGATCATCGATCACACCGGCATTGGTCGTTCCCGCCGTTGCCACGATCGCAAAGAGCCGGTCGCGATCATCCGTCGACAGGCCGGCGACCGTCTCACGTAGGGCCGCGCCCCACAGCCGGCCCTGCTCGTCGGCGGGGACCAGCACGATGTCGGCATCCATCGCCCGGGCCGCGGACGCAACGCTGCTGTGCGCTCCCTTGCCGGTCAGCAGCAGACCGCGCGTGCGGTCGAGCGCGCCACCGGCCCGATGGCGCCAGTGGTATCGGGCCGCGATCAGCGCGCTGAGGTTGCCGGCGGTACCACCGCTGACGAACACGCCTCCGGCCGATTCAGGCAGGCCGGCCAGGTCGGAGACATAGCGGAGTGCCTCGTTCTCGGCGTAGATCGCCCCGCCGCCCTCCAGCCACGACCCGCCGTAGATGCTCGACGCCCCCACGACCAGGTCGAACAGGATCGCCGCCTCGGTGGGCGCCGCGGGAACGAACGACAAGAACCGTGGATGATCGATCGAGATGCTGGCCGGGCCCAATACCTCGGCGAAGATGCGCAGGGCCTCGAGGCCACCGATGCCCGTGGCGGTCACGGTCTGGCCGACCATCGCCCGCAGCTCAGCAGCGGGAAGGGTCTTGTCGAGCGGAGGTGGATCCATGCTCATGCGCTCGACGGCGTAGCGCACGACGGCTTGCGTCAACACCTCGGTCGTCCGATCGTGGTGATGCATACTCACACGTTGAGATCGATGAGCTCACTGCCCTCGTGGCGCACCTCGGCGTCGCGGTTCAACACGACACCGAGCACCACGGCAATGGCCGCACTTCCCATGCACACGAGCACCGGAAGGATCACGAGCACGAGCAGGATCGCGATGGCGCCAGGCACGGCCTCACCCTAGCGGCTTGTACGCCCAGGCCTCAATCTCCACCGCGGCGCCGGCCGGCAGTGCGGCAACGCCGATGGTGCTGCGCGCCGGACGGTGCATGCCGAAGCCGGCGACGTAGGCGTCGTTGAACGTCGTGAAGGTGTCCATGTCGGTCAGGAAGCACAGCGTCTTGGCGATGTCGGAGAGCTCGGCGCCCATGCTGGCCAACTGCGCCTGCAGGTTCTCCACGGCCTTGGTCGTCTGGGCGGCGACGCCCCCACTGACGAGTGCCCCGTCCTGCAAGCCGAGTTGACCACTGACGATGATCCAATCGCCGGCGCGAACGACAGGGGTGTAGGGGCCAAGAGGTTTGCTCATGTGGGCATCGTACGCGCGACTCCTCCATCGAAGTCGCAACTCGTACACTGGCGGCGATGTCGATCTCGCGGCGCCACCTCCTCGCCGGCGCCGGTGCGCTGCTGGCCGTCGCTGCGTGTGGTGACGATTCGTCCAAGGGCTCGGACGGCTCCGGGGGAGCCGCCACGAGCGGGTCCGGTGGGCCCGAGCCGACCAACGACCCCGGCACGACCGGGTTCACCATCGCCCAGCGGTATCCCAGCAACGCGTTCGTGCCGGGCAAGATCCGCCTACCGATCTCGATCGCCAACAAGAACAGCCTGCTCACGACCGGCCCCGCGCAGCTCTCGGGACGAGTGCTCGACAGCAACGACAAGCAGATCGCCACGATCAGTGCGCCGATCCACGCGACCGATCTGGTCATCCCCTACTGGGCGTTCAACGTCGACATCGCCGTCCCGGGCGCCTACACCATGCGCCTCGACGGCGACGACGGGTTCGGCGCGGCGTTCCTCGTCACCGATCCGGCGCAAGTGACCGTGCCCTACATCGGGTCGTTGCTGCCGCCGTTCGAGACGCCGACCGTCGACGACCACCGCGGCGTCGAGCCGTACTGCACGCTGACGCCGCAGCCGTGCCCGCTCCACGACCAGACCCTGACGCAGGCGTTGGCCACGGGCAAGCCCGTCGCCTACATGATCGGCACGCCGGCCCACTGCCAGACCGGCACGTGTGCCCCGGCGCTGGAGTTCCTCGTCAAGTCGCACGCCCGCCTCGGCGATGCGGTGGCGATGGTGCACGCCGACGTCTACTCAGACGACGCGGCAACCACGATCGCGCCGGCGGTCAACGCGCTTGGATTGGAATACGAGCCGGTGCTGTACCTCAGCAAGAACGGCATCGTCGTCGATCGAATCGACGTGATCTGGGATCAGAGCGAACTCGACGAGCACCTCGCCGCGTTCCTGGCCTGAACGGTTCAGCTGAAGCTTGACCCACAGCCGCACGTGCGGCTGGCGTTCGGGTTGTTGATCGAGAACCCGGCCTGGTTGAGGCCGTCCTTGTAGTCGAGCGTGGCGCCTTGCAGCATCTGCGCCGACGCGGAGTCGACGACGACGTTGACAGTCGCATCGGGAGTGCCGAACGTGGCCTTCTCGTCGTCGGCGGCGACATCGCCATCGAAGAACATCTCGTACGAGAAACCGCTGCAACCGCCGGGGCGCACAGCAACGCGCAGTGCCAGGCCCAAGTCACCTTCGGCCTCGAGCAGTTCTTTGACCTTGACGGCAGCGGTATCGGTGAGCGTGATCACGGTGTTGGCTCCTCCTACGGTTGGAAAGGCATTGTAACGACTTGGAACCGTAGAATCGATGCTGTGATTCCCAGCCCACCCGATGTCGAGACGGTCACGGATCTGTTGCGATCGGTGATCGATCCCGAGCTCGGTGCCGACATCGTCACGCTGGGCATGGTTCCACGGGTCGAGGTCAGCCCCGATGGGGTGGTCACGGTCGGCGTGAAGCTGACGATCGGCGGCTGCCCGTTGCGCGCCCAGATCAAGAAAGACGTCGAGACCAGGGTCGCAGTGCACCCGGGCGTCACCAAGGTCACGATCGACTGGGGCGAGATGACCAGCGAGGAGCGCACCGAGGTCATGACCAAGGCTCGCTGGAACGCACGCGAGAACGCGCCGAACACCGAGGTCTCGGCATCGACGCGGATCCTGGCCATCGCCAGCGGCAAGGGCGGGGTCGGCAAGTCGTCGGTCACCGTCAACCTGGCTGCAGCGATCGCCGGCGAGGGTTTCACGGTCGGAGTACTCGACGCCGACATCTGGGGCTTCTCGGTGCCACGCCTGCTCGGCATCGACGACCGCCTGGAGGCCGAAGCGGTCGACGGACGCGACAAGCCGATGATCATGCCGCGCACGCTGCCCGTGGGCCGGGGCATGTTGAAGGTCGTCAGCACCGGGTTCATGGTCGAGGAAGAGACCGCGTTGATGTGGCGAGGGTTGATGCTCAGCAAGGCCGTCGAGCAGTTCCTGCGCGACGTGCACTGGGGTGAGCTCGACTACCTGTTCATCGACATGCCGCCCGGTACGGGCGACGTGCAGATGGGTCTGGCGCGCATGCTTCCCCGTACCGATCTGCTGATCGTCACCACGCCGGCGATCGCCGCCCAGAAGGTCGCCGCACGCGCTGCCGACATGGCTCGGCGTAGCTTCCTGCGGGTGTGCGGTGTGATCGAGAACATGTCGTCGTTCACGTGCGAGCACGGCATCGAGTATCCGCTGTTCGGCATCGGCGGCGGCCAGGCGTTGGCCGACGAGATCGGTGTGCAGTTGCTCGGTCAGGTCCCGCTGGAACCTGCTGTTGCCGCCGGAGGCGATTCCGGTCGCCCGGTGGCGATCGATGGCACGGGGCTGGCGGCCGTCGAGTTCCGGGCGATTGCCCGCAAGATCATCGACGAGGTCGCGCCGCCGGTCAACATGGCCGGCTGTTCGGCACGCATGTTGTCGCTGGTTGCCGCAGCGCTCGACGCAGCTGATCAGTCGAAGTCGGCCTAGCCGCCCTCGTCGCTCAGCTCGTCGAAGTCGGCGTCGCCGGGAAGCGAGACACCTCGGATGCGGCCCTGCGCATCTCGACGGAGCCTGGGCATGATCGGCTGGGGCCGACCGAGCAACCTGGCTGCCCGCATCGCCGATGCGGTGTCGGGGTGAGCGGCGACGAACTCGAGGTTATTGATCGTCGGCGGCATCATCGTCAGGAGGCCGGCGTCCTGGCGCTGGAGCGCATCCCACGGACCGACCCATTCGCTGGCGATGGTCTCGTTGTCGTCATGGCGCGACGACTGGCCGGGAGGTGCAGCGGCGACGAAGAAGCGGGTGTCGAAACGACGGGCCGACTCACCGACCGGCGTGATCCAGTGGCTGATCCACACCAGATCGTCGATGGCCGGGACCAGTCGGTGCTCCTCACACAGGGCCCGAAGATCGACGTCTCCGTCGTGGACCGCGTGCCGGTGGGCCAGGGCTGGATGGCCGTCGGTGACCATCGCTCCGTGCTCGTCGGTTGCCAGCAACACGCCGGCTTCTTCGTAGCACTCCCGGATCGCAGCGATCGCATAACCGACGTCACCCTCGCCGTCGGCGGCGTCGACCTTGCCGCCGGGAAAGACGTACATGCCACCGGCGAACGCGGCCGATTTGGTGCGCCGCAGCATGAAGACCTCGATGCCCTCGGCAGTGTCCACGTCGCGCAACAACATGACGGTCGCAGCCGGCTTGGCGGGCATCGGAACATCGGCCATTGCGGGCGACGGTAACGCGTTGCGTAGTCTTGCGGCGGTGTTGGTTTGGATGGATCTCGAGATGACCGGGTTGGAGCCCTCCCGACACGTGATCGTGGAGATTGCCACGTTGATCACCGACGACGACCTCAACATCATCGCCGAAGGTCCGGACCTCGTCGTACACCAGGACGATGCGGCACTTGCGGAGATGGACCCAGTGGTCGTCGACATGCACACGCGCAGCGGTCTGCTCGACGCGATCCGCGCATCGACGATGTCGCTGGCCGACGCGGGGGCGCAAACGTTGGAGTTCATCAAGACGCATGTCACCGAGGCCCGACGGGTTCCGCTCTGCGGCAACTCGATCGGGATGGATCGTCGATTCCTTGCCGCATACCTGCCCGAGATCGAGGAGTACCTCCACTACCGCAGCGTCGATGTCAGCACGGTCAAGGAGCTGGTCAAGCGGTGGTATCCGGCGCTGAACAGCAGCCGGCCACGCAAGGCCGGTTCGCACCGTGCGCTCGACGACGTGATGGAGAGCGTGTCGGAGATGAAGTTCTACCGCGAGCACGTGTTCGTGCACGACATCGCACCTGCGGGACCGGCTACGGAGAGTTCGCCCGAATCCAGCTGAGCGCGCTGGCGGCATGAACACGCTGCTCGTCGACATCGTCGAGCAGCGAGCGCAGCCGGGCGAGCTCATTCGATGCGCTGATTCCGTATCGCAGCGGGTTGTTGTCGGCGACGGCCGTGCATGTGCGACACGCTCGTGGGTGCATCGCGGTGAAGTGCTGGCCGGCAATCGGTGGCGTCAACACACCGCACAGCGTTTCGCGGCGACGACCTTCGGGTCGCACGCTGGTTCGCAGCGCGTGGGTCTTGCCGAACGGAGCGATCGTGCCGCCGCGCTCGTAGCCAGTGCCAGACCACACGTCGCCGGTCACCTGGCCGGGCAAGGGTCGCACGGTGCGCTGATGCTCGAAGCCGTGGCGGTGTTCGTAGGCACGTTGGCGGCAGGCGTGGTTGCAATAAAGGCGGGGACGGCCCGGGCGGCAGGCGATCGGGAATTCGGTGGCACACCATGAACAGGGGCGATGCGTCGGGCGGGTTGTGGCGATTCGAAGCATGGTGGCCGTTCTACGCCAGGGGTGTAATGAAGTTTCTGAACCCGTGCCGCAGAAGGGTTTGGTTGGGGTTAGGCAGCTGCGGTGAGTTCGACGTTGTAGCCGAGTTGTTCGAGTTGTCGAACGAGGAGTTTGCGTCTCCGGTCGGGCTGGTCCTTGC
>JANMNE010000420.1:0-16274 GCA_031373785.1 Ilumatobacteraceae bacterium | reverse complement strand
ATCCATCGCATCGCGGGCCTGCAGCATCAACCGGTTCGTCAACTCACGATCGGTCGCCACCGGCCCACTCAGTTCCAACCGAGCGCGGCGCCGAGGTCGGCGATCGCCTGCGATGCGCTGGTCACCTTGATCGTGATCATGCCCATCGCCGCCGCTGGTTTGAGGTTGATGCCGAGGTCGTCGAGGAAGATGCACTCGTCGGGTCGCACACCAAGCATCTCGCAGGCGATCTCGTAGAACCGCTGCTCGGGTTTGCGCACACCGACTTTGCTGCTCTCCACGATCACGTCGAACCGGTCCATGATCGCCGCAACCGCGACCGAGCGCGCGTCATCGCCAAGTCGCTCACCGTCCCCGCCGAGCACGTTGTTGGTCAGGCACGCCACCTGGTAGCCGGCCTGCTTCACACGATCGAGCGTCGCCACCATCTCCGGGCGAATGTCGCCTCCCAGGAGCGCCAGCACGGCAGCCCCACGCACCCGGTGGCCGAGTATGGAGGACTCGTCGGCGAACAGAACGTCGAACTGATCTGCGGTGATCTCGCCACGCTCCAGCAGTGCCCACGCGTTGGCGTGAGGGTTCGTCGTGTTGACACTGCGGATGAAGTCGATCGGCAGGCCGTGCTCGGCCTCGTAGCGGCGGAACGCGTCGAACGGACTCGACAGGATCACGCCCCCAAAGTCCCACAGCACCGCCTTCGTCATGGGCAGCATCGTAGGCAGCCACCCTCCGGCGTGGTTGACTGACCTAGTTATGCCTCGCCACGTCGTCGTCGACGGGTCCAACCTCGCCACCGAGGGTCGACCCCTGCCCAGTCTCAAACAGCTCAATGAAGCGGTGCTCGCCTACATGGCGGAGAACCCGGACGCGCTGATCACCGTCGTGGTCGATGCGACGTTCGGGCACCGCATCGACGCCAAAGAGGTGGCCGAATTCGACGCCGCGGTGAGCAACAACGAGATCGTCGCTCCGCCTGCCGGCGCGATCGGCCGCGGTGATGCGTTCGTGCTCAGCATCGCCAACAAGGTCAACGCGACGATCCTGTCGAACGACAGCTATCAGGAGTTCCACGGCACGCACACGTGGCTGTTCGACGAGGGCCGTCTCGTCGGTGGCAAACCCGTCCCGCACATCGGCTGGGTGTTCGTCAACCGCCTGCCCGTGCGTGGCCCCACCAGCCGCAAGTCGGTCAGCGAGGCCAAGCGGGGTCGTACGACGAAGTTGAAGTCGGCCAGTCCCGAAGCCAGCCAGCCAATGCCGATCCCGGCAGCACCTCCGCCCGGCGCCACGCTCAACAAGTCCGGTCGGGGTCGCGACAGCAAGGCCGCCGCCGCGGCCAAGTCCGCCGAGCCGAGCAAGGTCGACGATGCAGCGACCAATGCCCGCGAGCGGGCCGAGCCCACGCCGAGGAGCACCGGCACCAACGACCTGCTGGCGTTCCTCACGTTCGTCGAGCACCACAAGCCCGGCAGCAGCGTCAACGCCATCGTCGAGAACTACTCGTCGCACGGCGCATACGTGCGAATCGGTGACGTGAAGGGGTACGTGCCGTTGAGTCTGATGGCCGACCCACCACCGCGTAGCGCACGCGAGTTCATGAAGATCGGTGAATCGATCACGCTGGTGGTCGAGAGCTTCGCCCCCGCTCGCCGCAGCATCGACCTGGCGATCCCGACCATGACGACCGTCAAGACCCCGCCGCCCGAGGCCGTGGTCGAGGCCAAGCCGAAGCGCGTGTCGAGGAAGGCGGCGAGCAAGGCGGCCGCTGTGCCGACCGAGGTCGCCCCGGAGCCCGAACCGAAGGCGCCGCCGAAGAAGCGGGCTGCGAAGAAGGCGGCCGCAGAACCGACGCCGACGGTGAAACCGGCAGCCACGCCGAAGGCTCGGGCCAAGAAGGCTGCGGCCGCCGTCGCGCCACCTGCCGAGTCAGCGCCCGATTCGACACCCGTCGTCGAGTTGCCGGTTCCGGCGACGCCGCCGAAGAAGCGCGGTGGAAGAAATCCGGCCGTCGTGATGCCAACGCCCGAGCCGGCGGTCGCCGAGGTGGCTCCGTCCAAGCCGACTCGACGCCGCGCCCGGTCGGCCTAGTTCGCTACGGTCGCTGCTGTGCGGATCGCAACCTGGAACGTCAACTCCCTGAAGGCTCGCCTCGAGCGCGTTGAACAGTGGATCGTCGACATGCAGCCCGACGTGTTGTGCATGCAGGAGACCAAGCTCTCCGACGAGGCGTTTCCTGCGCTGACGTTCATGGGGATGGGGTACGAGATCGCCCACCACGGCCAGGGGCAGTGGAACGGTGTGGCAATCCTGTCGAAGGTCGGGCTCAGCGACGTGGTGATGAACTTCGCGGAGGGCGACCCCGATCCCGACGCGCGGATCGTCTCGGCGCTCTGCGGCGGTGTGCGGGTGTCGAGCGTGTACGTGCCCAACGGGCGTTCCCTCGCGGACGATCACTATCAGTACAAGCTGAGGTGGCTGGCGCAACTGCGCCGTCACGTGGCCGCCACCAGTTCCCCCGACGACGCTGTGATCGTCGCCGGCGACTTCAACATCGCGCCGACCGACATCGACGTGTACGACCCCGCGAAGTTCGTCGGCGCAACGCACACCAGCCCTGCTGAACGCGATCTGCTGGCCGAGCTGTGCGACTGGGGGATGGTCGACCTGTTCCGCCAGCACCACGATGAGCCGAAGTTGTACAGCTGGTGGGACTACCGGGCGGGAGACTTCCATCAGGGCCGCGGACTGCGGATCGACCTCGTGCTGGGCAGCCACTCGGTTGCCGAGCGCTGTTCGTGGGCGGTGATCGACCGCAACGCCCGCAAAGGCCAGTTGCCGTCGGATCACGCTCCGGTCATCGTCGAACTCGACTGACCTGCGTCACCGACCGCCTGTGGCAGGGGCCGTAGCTTGGCGGCCGCATGGGGTGTGAGGCCGAGGCGTTGGGCAAGCTCGTCGGTGCTGGTCGGCGGATGCTCCAGCAGCCCACGCAGCACGAGGTCGCTGCAGATCGTGAGCTCGGCGACTGCAGCGCCACGGGCGACCTGGCGCCGCCAGGCTTTCAACTCGGCGAGCGGGTCGACGGTCCTGACTCGGTCGGCACGCATCGGCGGCGGAACGAGGGCGTCGCTGGCGATCGTCGCCTCGACGGCCGCCAGCCACGGGCTCGGCCGGGTCCTGTTCCCGCGCCGCGACTCCGCGCGAGTGATGACGAGGTGATCGACGGCCCGAGTGATCGCGACGTAGAGGAGCCTGGCTTCTTCATCCTGTTGCGCCGCAGAGACCGCCGAACTGTGTGGGATCAGCCCGTCCTCGGCTCCGGCAATGACCACGACCGGCCACTCGCGGCCCTTGGCGCCGTGGAACGTCAGCAGTGATACCGCGCCGTCGTCGGCCTCGGTATCGAGATCGTCGAACGGGGTGCGCGCGTCGACCCAACTCCGGAAGCCCCCCGGCTCTTGCGATGTCAGGAACCGGTCGACTTCCTCAGCGACCCGCCGGCGGATGGGATCGTGGTGGGTGAACTGCTCGTCGGCCCACAGAGCCAATGCCTCGCGGCTCGTCATCCGGTAGGCGTCACCCACGGCGATCTCCAGCGGAGACCGTCCGATGGCGCGCTGTGTGGCGACTCCCGCCGCGCTCAACGCCGCCTCGATCGACAGCAGCTGATCGTTGGTGCGGGCCAGCACGGCGACACCGGATGGGTTGTGCTGGTGCATCGAGTTGCGCACGAAGGCAGCGATCGCGCCGGCCTCGGCCTCGGCAGTGGGGTACGCCTCGATGCGCAGAGGCACACCATCACCGCGGTTGCTGGCTGTGTCGTCGCGCTGCCCGCTGGCACTCAGCGCGGCTGCGCCGGCGCTGACGACCTGTGGTGAGCACCGATAGTTGGTCGTGAGCGAGATCACCGTCACGCCGGGGTAGGCGCGCTCCACCTCGGTCATCGTCGTGTGATCGGATCCGTTCCAGCCGTAGATGGCCTGTCGTGGATCGCCGACGAGACAGATGTCGGGCCGGTCGCCACGCCACGCCTCGAGGAGGGCGTGTTGCAGTGGGTTGAGGTCCTGGGCCTCATCGACGAAGAAGTGACGGAAGCGCCAGTGCACCAATGACCTGAATGCGGCATCGGTCTCGACGGCGCGCAGGTTGAGATCGAGCAGGTCGTCGAAATCGACGACACCGCGGCGCCGCTTCAGGCGCTCGTACGCAGCAGCGAGGTCGACGAATCGGCCAGGCGGCACCGCCCCGCGCCGGCGGGCGGCACGTGACTCGCGCTCGTAGTCGGCCGGTTCGATGCGGCGTGCTCGAGCCCAGTCGATGTCGGTCATAGCCGGGTAGGCGTCGAGCTCCAGCCGGATCTCCTTGAGGCACTCCCGCACCAGGCGCACACGATCCGGTGCCAGCGATGGCATCGACTCGTTGCGTGTCAGGGCTCGGTCGCGCAACAGGCGCAGGGCGATGCTGTGGAAGGTGCCGGCCTCGATCGATTCATGGATCTCGAGCCGCCGGAGCCGGCGCCGGAGCTCGCCGGCGGCGTCGCGAGTGAAGGTCAGAGCGGCGATGTGGCGCGGTTCTGCCTGTCCGGTCTCGATCCGGTAGGCGATCCGCCGAGTCAGCACCATGGTCTTTCCCGAGCCGGCAGACGCAACGATCGCCAGGGGAGCGGCATCGCTTTCGACCGCGCGTCGCTGGGCGGCGTCGAGCCCCACCAGCAGTCGATCCACGGTCATGGCGACACGATACGGCCGCTCGAGGGTGGCCCTCGGCCGGACGTCGTGGTTGTCGCGTATCAGACGGTGCGCAGTCACTACAGTCGTGTTCATGCCGTTCCCCAAGAAGAACCTGAACGCCAACGAGACGATCGCCCTGGATATGCACCCGCATTGGTGGTTCTTCGCCGAGCCGGCGTCGTCGCTGCTCGTCAGCATTGTTCTGGGCATCGTGGTGCTGGCCATGACGGACGCTGGCACGAGCGCTCGCAAGGGTCTCGGCGTGCTCGCCCTGGTCTTGCTGGTTGGGACGGCGATCTGGCTCGTCATTCGATACCTGAAGTGGCTGACGACCAACTTCGTCATCACCTCCAACCGGCTGATCTTCCGACAGGGTGTCGTCGGCAAGAGCGGTGTCGAGATCCCGCTCGAGCGGGTCAACAACGTCAACTTCAACCAGAGCGTGTTCGAGCGGATCCTGGGTGCAGGCGACCTCCTGATCGAGTCGGGCGGCGAGGACGGCCAACAGCGGTTCACCGACATCCGGCGTCCGGCGCAGGTCCAGAACCTCATCCACGCCCAGATGGAAGGCCACTTCCAGCGCAGGGCCGGCTACGCGGCCGCGCCGACCGGCGACGTCACCGAACAACTCCAACGACTGGAAGGAATGCTGCATCGGGGCACCCTGACCCAGGAGGAGTTCGATGTCCAGAAGAGCCGGTTGCTCGGCTGACACCAAGCGTTGATCTTCGCCTCCGCGTGCACCGATGTGAGGGCCGCTGGTGCCGTCGCGTGACTCATGTCAGCGTCCACGTTCGACCACGTCGGCTGTCGGACGCCGCGCTGCAGGGCGGCGACCCGCTACTCGAAGAGATGGCGG
This sequence comes from Ilumatobacteraceae bacterium, assembly GCA_031373785.1. Lineage (GTDB taxonomy): Bacteria > Actinomycetota > Acidimicrobiia > Acidimicrobiales > Ilumatobacteraceae > JAENVT01. The sequence goes on along the minus strand of JANMNE010000420.1, from coordinate 10,685 downwards.
AAGTACCGATCCGGGCCTTCCAGAAACGAGCGCCACAGACCGACTACCGACACCTCGTCGAACGACACAGCACGCGCGCCGTCGTCGTCGAACTCGTAGATGTGCGCTCCGGGGTAGGCCATCAGTATCGGCGAGTGCGTTGCGATCACGAACTGCGCCCCATTTGCGCATGCGTCGTGCATCGTGGCAAGTAACTTCAACTGGCCGTGGAACGACAGCGCCGACTCGGGCTCGTCGAGCAGGTACAACCCGTCGTCGCTCATCCGGCTGTCGATCAGCGTGAGGAACGACTCCCCGTGCGACCGGTGGTGCAGGTCTGGGAAGAGCATCGACACGCCCTCATCGACATCGTTGTCGAGGTGGATGTGCGTTGCCATCCCGTAGAACGTCTCGGCTCGCAGGAACCAACCCCATCGAGGGCGGCGGGCCCACCGCAACCGGAGCCTCGACGCCAGTGCGCTGTGCGTCGCGTACGTCTCGAACTGCAAGTTGCGACTACCGCCCTCGGCATTGAACCCCGCAGCGACCGCCAAACCCTCGACCAGGGTCGACTTGCCCGTGCCGTTGTCACCGACGAACACCGTCACCGGCGCGAACTCGATGTCCGGCAGCGCCCGCACCGCGGGCAACAGGAACGGATAGCCATCAACGTTGCCGGTGCCATCGCTCAGCTCCGCCGACAGCAGGTACACCATGCGCCGCACTGTACGACGAGTGGCCTGCGGAGGTCGATGGGGTGGCCTTGCGTCGCCGCGCCGCAGCGGGCAACCTGGCGTGATGTCGCATTCGATGGCGTGGGTCGCCCGGTGAACGTTGCGCCTGACAGCAGCGCCGTGCGCGCCGCACTGTGGCGCGCCATCCACGTCCAGATCGACGAACCGCCGCACCTCATCAAGGACGAGATCGGCCTCGCGCTGGCATCGCCCGGCGAAGACTGGCGCGACATGCACCCGATCGCTACCTGACCGGGCGCACCGACGGCCTGAGCGCAGCCGCCGGCGAGAGCATCCTCGTGGCGCGTACCTGAGCGGTTGGTCCTCGGACCTCAGGGCAAGCCGGCGCCCGGCACATCGACGCCGGCGATCAACACGTTGCCGGTGCGGTGCACCGCTGCCTCGACGGCCAGCGAGTAACGCGACGTCAGCATGAACAACGTGCGACGGTCTGGCCCGCCCAACATGCACGCGAAGCAGCGGTTGTCGGTCTCGATCACGTCGAGGATGTCGCCGCCTTCACCAACGCGGAAGCACTCGTTGATGATCGGGTTGGCGACCCAGATCGCGCCGTCCGCATCGAGACAGATCCCGTCGGGCTTTCGGGTACCGAGATCCGCCCACAGCCGTCGATTCGACAGCGAGCCGTCGCCAGCGATGTCGTAGGCGGTCAGCCGGTTGGCGAAGCTCTCGGCGACGATCATCGTGCGACCATCGGGTGTGATCACCGTTCCGTTCGGGAACATCAGCCCGTCGGCAGCTGCATGAACCGAGCCGTCGGGATCCACCCGGGCAATCGTTGCTCCGCCGTGAGTCGCCAGCACCTCGCCGAGCGTGCCGTTGATCTCGTTCGTGTCGAGGTCGAACCCGAAGTTGCCGACGTATGCCCGACCGGCCGCGTCGACGACCATGTCGTTGCAGTGGAAGGTGGCGATCTCTGATAGATCGGCGTGCAGCGCGAGACATCCGTGGTCGAGGCGGAGCAAGGAGCGGGCAGTCATCGAGACGATCAGCATGCTGCCGTCAGGCATCCAGCCCAGACCACTCGGTCGATCAGCCATGCTGAGCTTGACCGCGACGTGCCCGTCGAGGTCGACGGTCTTCACGGCATAGTCGAAGAAATCACTGAACCACAGCACGCCGTCGTGCCACCGCGGCGCCTCGCCGAAGTGCAGACCCCCTGCCAACACACGCGCTGTCGTCATGGCGGCCTCCCCACTTCTGGTTCGTCGACCCGGTGCGCCCCGTCGACGGCTCGTACAACCCATCCGTCGTCGATCGCGCCGGGTTCGGTCATCGCGACCACGCATCCTCCGAAACCGCCGCCGGTCATGCGGGCACCGTAGACCCCTGGCCGCGAAAGCAGCTGCTCGACCGCCTCGTCCATGACCGGGGTGGACGTGGCGTACAGGTCGCGCAGGCTGTTGTGGCTGGCCACCATCAACGACCCCGCAGCAGCCAGATCTCCGGAGCGCAATGCCGTCGCGAACTCGCGCACGCGCTGATTCTCGCTGACGACGTGCTGCGCTCTGGCCCTGATCGCAGGGTCGGCGACCGCCAACGTGTCGCTCAGGTCGGCCGTGCGCAGCGGGCCGATCAACGACTCAGCGGTCTCGCACTCCGCGACACGGCGGGCGTACGCACTGCCGACCAACGCGCGATGCGCGATGAACTTCACGACGATGTCGACCTCGTCGGGGATCCGCACCGGTTCGATCGTCAGATCACCGCAATCGATCAGCAGCGCATGGTCGGCGACGCCGGCGGCGATCACCAGTTGATCCATGATCCCGCACGGGACGCCCGAGGCGCGGATCTCGGCGCGGCGGCACAGCTGCGCGAGGCTGAGCGCATCGCCGTCGAACCCGAGTGCCAGCGCGACGGCCAACTCCAGCGCGGCGCTGCTCGACAGACCCGCACCGATCGGAATGTCGGTGGCGACGGTTCCGATGAAGCCGCCGTACGGCCGCATCTCGGCGACGACACCGGCGACGTACCGCGCCCAGTGCGGCTCGACGTGATGGGGATCATCGATGTTCAACTGCAGCTCGGCAGGTTCTGTCTCGTCGTCGCTGTGCAGCGTGATGGTGTCGGCGGGGATTGCCCGAATCTCTGTCCAGCGGTCGATCGCCATTGGCATGACCAGGCCGCCGGTGTAGTCGGTGTGGTCACCGATGAGATTGACGCGCCCAGGGGCGCGCACATGGATGGTCATGCCAGCTTCAGGGCGGCGCTGAATCGCTCGAGCAGATCCATGTCGAACGGGGCGCGCAGCGAGATGTTGAGTTGGTCCGCGCCCGCGTCGACGTACTGGCCGATGCGGTCGAGCAGCTGATCGTCGCTGCCGGTCAACACCCCGGGGCGCACGAAATCGGAGATGGCCCCGAACTGATGCCGAAGGTTGTCGTCGTCGCTGGCGATCCCGACGTTGATCGCACAGCGGATCTGCGATGGGTCGCGACAGACCGTGTCGCAGAAGCCGTGCAGGACGGAGCGCTTGTGGGCGAAGGTGTCGGGACCGATGAACGGTACGTTCCAGCCGTCCGCGTACTGCGCGGCGATCTTCAAGGTGCGCTTCTCTCCACCGCCACCGATCCAGATCGGCAGCTTGGCCTGCACCGGCCGAGGCTCGTTGCGGGCGTTGGTGAGTGTGAAGTAGTCGCCGGCGAAGTCGGTGACGTCGTCGTGCAGCAACCCGCGAAGGCACTGGATGCCTTCTTCGAGCTGGTCGAGACGAACCTTGGCCGCGGGGTAGTCGATGCCATACGCGTCGTACTCGACCTTCGCCCAACCGGCGCCGATCCCCATCTCGGCGCGCCCGCCCGAGAGCAGATCGATCGCGGTGATCGCCTTGGCCAGCACGGCCGGATGCCGGTATCCGATCGAGTAGACCAGCGACCCGCAACGAACCTTCGACGTCGAACAGGCCAGCGCGGCGTGCATGCTGACCGCCTCGAGACACGCGGCATCGTCAGGCTTTCCCGTCGCGCCGTAGAAGTGATCCCACACCGAGATCCACCCGAACCCGAGGTCTTCGACGCGCCGCCACACGGTGCGGAGCTCATCCGGCGTGGTGTGCTGCAGGCCGACGTGAACTCCGAACAAGGTCATGCGCCGAACGTAGCCGAGTGCGCGGCGGTGACCGAGATCGGCTCAGCCTGCGGTCGAGGCGAAGGCGCGTGCTAGAGAAGGACCATGGCAGGCCCACTTTCCGGTTATCGCATCATCGAGTTGGCAGGAATCGGCCCGGGCCCGTTCGCAGCAATGATGCTCGCCGACATGGGCGCGGAGGTCGTCCGCGTCGAACGCGCCAATGCGGTTCGCGGCCCGGCGCCCGACACGCCTCATTTCGATGTCCTGCTGCGCGGTCGCCGCAACATCGCCATCGATCTCAAGCAACCTGACGGCGTCGCCACCTTGCTCGATCTGGTGACGTCGGCCGACGGGTTGATCGAGGGTTTCCGTCCTGGCGTGATGGAGCGTCTCGGCATCGGGCCCGAGGCCTGCCTGCAGCGCAACCCACGCCTGGTGTTCGGGCGGATGACCGGCTGGGGCCAGTCAGGGGTGCTCGCCGACGCGGCCGGTCACGACATCAACTACATCTCTCTGGCCGGCGCACTCGCCCACTTCGGCCGGCAGGGTCAGGCTCCGGTGCCACCACTCAACATGGTCGGCGATTTCGGCGGTGGCGGCATGTTGCTGGCGTTCGGCGTCGTGTGCGCGCTGCTGGAAGCACAGCGCAGCGGGAACGGGCAGGTGGTCGATGCGGCGATGGTCGACGGCGCGGCGGTGTTGATGAGCATGTTCTGGTCGTTCCGAAGCATCGGGTTGTTCGACGAATCGCAGCGTGGCACCAACCTGCTCGACACCGGCGCGCACTTCTACGACGTGTACGAATGCTCCGAGGGCCGGTACGTGTCGATCGGGTCGATCGAGCCGCAGTTCTATGCCGAGCTCATGCGCCTGACCGGCCTCGAGGGCGACCCGGAGTTTGCCCGGCAGATGGACAAGTCGGCGTGGCCACACCTCAAGCAACGGCTGACCGAGGTGTTCGCGACGAAGACCTGCGACGAGTGGTGCGAATTGATGGAGGCCACCGATGTCTGCTTCGCGCCGGTCCTGACGATGACCGAGGCCGCGCAGCATCCGCACAACGTCGAGCGCGGCACCTTCGTCGACGTTGCCGGGACCGTTCAGCCGGCGCCCGCGCCACGCTTCTCACGAACGGCCGCCGAGATCGCGATGGCACCCGCGCATCCCGGCCAGCACTCAGTGGAGATTCTGCGCGACTGGGGCATCGACGCCGCCAGAATTGATGCATTGATCGCCAGTGGCGCCGTCGTCGCCTCGTAATCCGCGTCGCGCCGCTTCTACGAAGGGATTCTTGATGGGAACGTTGGTCTGCTTTCACGCACACCCCGATGACGAATCGATCAGCACCGGCGGCTCACTGGCGCGGGCCAGTGCCGAGGGGCACCGCGTCGTGGTGGTGATCGCCACCAATGGCGACTACGGCGAGGTGCCCGAAGATCTCGCGAAGGGCGAGTCGCTGGTCGAGCGCCGGCGCGCCGAGACGGCTCGCTCGGCTGCGGCACTCGGCGTGCATCGCGTCGAATGGCTCGGGTACAAGGACAGCGGGATGACCGGCTGGGAGCAGAATGTCGACCCGATGTCGTTCCTCCAGGCGCCCGTCGACGATGCCGCGGAGCGCCTGGCCGCGATCCTGCGAGAGGAGAGCGCCGACGTGGTCACGGTCTACGATTGGCACGGCAACTACGGCCATCCGGACCACATCAAGGTCCACACGGTGGGTCACCGTGCCGCCGAACTGGCCGGCATCGAGAAGGTGTTCGAGGCCACGATGAACCGCGATCACATCGTCCGCATGATGGCGGCTGCCCGCGAGGCTGGCGCCCCGATCAGTGAAGAGGACGACTTCGACCCGAACGCGGGTGCGGACGACGGCAATCCGTTGGGGATGCCCGAGACCGAGATCACCCATGCGGTCGACGTCACCGGATACCTCGACGCCAAGCGGGAGTCGCTGCGCGCCCACCGCAGCCAGATCACCGACACCAGCTTCTTCCTGCAGATGCCCGACGAGGCGTTCTCGCACGCATTCGGTACCGAGTGGTACATCGAGAAGGGAGCGAAGCCCGGTCTGCGCTCGGGGTGGTTGTTCGAATGAGCCGCCTGTACCTGGTTCGTCACGGCCGCGCGGCTGCCGGGTGGGACATCGACCCGGACCCCGGGCTCGACGAGATCGGGCAGCGGCAGGCCGTCGCGGTTGCCGATCGGCTGGCGCCATTCGGTCCGCTCCCCATCCTGACCAGCCCATTGCGGCGCTGTCAGGAGACTGCAATGCCATTGGCCGCTTCCTGGGGTGTCGAGCCGTTGATCGAACCGGCAGTCGCCGAGATCCCGTCGCCGGGAGGGATTGCGATGGCGGATCGCATCGACTGGCTGCGAGTCGCCATGGGTGGCACGTGGGGCGACCTCGGAACTCGGTACGTTGCCTATCGAGACCAGGTCGTGCAGGTGCTTGCCGCCGTCCCGGCCGACACGGTCGTGTTCAGCCACTTCATCGCCATCAATGCCGCGATCGGCGGCGCCACTGGCGATGATCGGCTCGTCGTGCGCAGCCTCGACAACTGTTCGGTGACCGTCATGGACGTCGTCGACGGTGCGTTACAGCTTGTTGAAAGTGGTCACGAGGCAGACACCTTGATCAGGTAATCGCCACGAAGCGTGCCAGACTTCCCACTGTGAAGTCGCTCCGTCTCGTTCCCCTGGTCCTTGTTGCACTGACGATTGTCGCGTGCAGCAACGACGACCCGGCTTCGACCGACTCCGGCTCGACATCCTCGTCGGTCTCGGGGGCAAGTTCGTCCTCGGCACCGCTGTCGACGACCAGTACCACGACTCCGGTCACGACGGCCGCCTCGACATCGACGTCGACGTCGACCTCGACCTCGACGTCGACCACATCGACATCGACATCGACCACGGTTGCCCCTGGTGCGGAACTGGTGCTGCGCCCCAACGGCCTCGGCGACGCCGCATTCGGCGCCGACCCTGACGGTGTCATCGCGTACGTCACCTCGATCATCGGATCCCTCACCATCGACACCGGCTGGGTCGACCCGTTGTCGGTCGGCGCCTGCCGGGGCACCGAGATGCGGCAGGTGTCGTGGGGCGATCTCACCCTGCAGTTCAGCGACGACAGCGGCGTCACCTCCGGTCGGCGGCACTTCTTCTCGTACGTCTACGGGCCGACGTTCGGTCCGGCGATCGCCCCGGCAGGCCTCAAGACCGATGCCGGGATCGGGGTCGGCTCGACGGTCACGGAGTTGACCGGCACCTATCCCACCGCGGTCATCAACCCCGGCGACGACTTCGGTGGCCCGAACTTCTTCATCAGCGAGGGCCTCGCCGGATTTCTCACCGGTGTGAACCCGACCGATACGGTGAACTCGGTACTCGGCGGTCAGGGTTGCGGCGAGTAGTGGTGGCGAGTGGTTGACGACAGCATGGAGGCGAATCTGACATGAAGCGAATGTTGCCCGTGACCGAACTGGCCCGCGACGAGCGGTTCTCGCGCATGGCCATCGAAGACGCGGTGTTCGACCCCAGGAACCTGGCGCCCAGCGCACAACGCAACACGTTGGCGCCGACGTACGAGAACGCCACCGACAACGCCCGCGGGTTGATGCACGGGATCTTCGTCGGCGAGATCCAGGCGCTCGAAGGTGCCGGACGCACGTGTTTCGACTTCGACACCGGTGATGGGCGCGATCAGGCGCCGATCGGCCTGAAACTCGACATGGCCCGGCAGTGCTGGGACGAGGCCCGCCACGTCGAGATCAGCATCAAGTTGGGCGAGCACATGGGATCGGAGATCGGCGAGTTCGCCGAGCAGACGTTGCAGTACGAGGCGGCGTGCAACGCGGATCCTGTCCTGCGCCTCACCGGCGTCAACCGGGCGCTCGAGGGCCTGGCCATCGACGTGTTCAAGACGATGCGCGACTTCGGCACGGTGCTCTCCGACCCGGTGCTGGAGTTCGCCGAGGACTGGATGTTGGCCGACGAGGTCACCCACGTGAAGATGGGCAGCGATTGGCTGCGGCGCCTGACTGCCCAGGACCCGCAGCGCCAGAAGGAGGCGCTCGACTTCCAGAAGGCGGTCGACAAGTTGTTCAGCTTCGGCGGCTTCCGCGGCGAGCGCGACGAGAATCCCGTGCACCTGGCGCGCAACTTCCGCCGGCTTGCCGGGTTCTCCGACGAGGAGATCACGGATCTGGTCGACATCGCCGCGAGCGCATTCGAAGAGGCGCAGACGCAACAGGCTTCGCGGGCTGCGCTGGCGACACAGGGCTGATCGATCTGACCGCGACTGCTGCAGCGCTACGCGCTTTCCATGAGAACTTCGCCTGGTTCGTCATCGTCGGCAACGGCTTGGCGGGGGCATGGGCGCTCGGCGCCAACTGGTTGCCACAGATGCGCACCCGCGCCCTGTGGTGGTTCATCGCCGTCGCCGAACTGACTGTGTTCGTGCAGGTCACCCTGGGTGTGATCCTGGTCAACACGTACAAGTTCACGTTCCCGAAGTTCCACGCGTTTTACGGCTTCGTGGCGATCATCGCCGTCGCGATCATCTACTCGTACCGCGTGCAGATGAAGCATCGTCTCTACCTGTTGTATGGCTTGGGTAGCCTCTTCATCGCCGGCCTCGGCATCCGGGCAATGCTGGTCGGCCAGATTCGCTAGCCGGCCCAGATTCGCTAGCCGGCCCAGATTCGCTATCCGGCCCAGATTCGCTATCCGGCGAGGTTCTCTTCCAGGGCGTCGAGCGCCATCGACAACTGCGCCGGCATCTTGCCATCGAACTGTGCGTAGTGCTGGCGGATCTGCGGGATGGCGTGGCTCCAGCCCGCGGTGTCGACAGCCAGCAGCGAGTGGAGGTCGTCGTCGCTGATCGACAGGCCGTCCAGATCGAGATCGCTCTCGCCCGGCAACATGCCGATCGGGGTCTCGACCGCCTCAGCTTGACCGGCGACGCGGTCGAACACCCACTTCAGCACTCGGCTGTTCTCGCCGTACCCGGGCCACAAGAAGCGCCCATCGTCGTCGCGACGGAACCAGTTGACGAAGAAGATCTTGGGCAGGTTCGCGGCGTCGGTGTTCTTGCCGATGGCCAGCCAGTGGGCGAAGTAGTCGGCCATGTTGTAGCCGCAGAAGGGCAGCATCGCCATCGGGTCGAAGCGCAGGTTGCCGACGGCGCCTTGCTGCGCGGCAGTCGTCTCGCTGGCCATGATCGACCCGAGGAAGACGCCGTGCTCCCAATCGAATGCTTGGGTGACGAGCGGCACGGTTGTGCGCCTGCGCCCACCGAACAAGATCGCGCTGATCGGCACGCCGGCGGGGTCCTGCCACTCCGGGGCGATCGACGGGCACTGCGCGGCAGGCGCCGTGAAGCGGGCGTTCGGGTGCGCCGCGGGGGTACCGGTCTCGGGTGTCCAGGGCTGGCCGCGCCAGTCGGTGGCGTGCGCCGGTTGGTCGTTGCTCATGCCCTCCCACCACACGTCGCCCTCGCTGGTGAGCGCGGTGTTGGTGAAGATGCAGTTGCCCCACATCGTGTCCATTGCGTTGGGATTGGTGTCGTAACCGGTGCCGGGGGCGACACCGAAGAAGCCAGCCTCGGGGTTGATGGCATAGAGGCGACCGTCTGCCCCGAACTTCATCCAGCAGATGTCGTCGCCGACCGTCTCGGCCTTCCATCCGGGGATGGTTGGCTGCAGCATGGCGAGGTTGGTCTTGCCGCATGCCGATGGGAAAGCGGCGGCGATGTACTTCGATTCCCCGGCAGGGTTGGTGAGCTTGAGGATCAACATGTGCTCGGCCAACCAGCCGTCGTCGCGGGCCATGACCGAGGCGATGCGTAGCGCGAAGCACTTCTTGCCGAGCAGTGCGTTGCCGCCGTAGCCCGAGCCGAACGACCAGATCTCGCGGGTCTCGGGGAAGTGCACGATGTACTTGTTGTCGGGATTGCACGGCCACGCGCTGTCTGCCTGGCCGGGAGCCAGGGGAGCACCGACCGAGTGAACGCACGGCACCCACTGGTCGTCGCCGAGCACGTCGAGGGCGCCTTGGCCCATGCGCGTCATGATGCGCATGCTGACGGCGACATAGGCGCTGTCGGTGAGTTGCACACCGATGTGTGCGATCGGGGAGCCGAGCGGACCCATGCTGAACGGCACCACGTACATCGTGCGGCCGCGCATCGCACCGGTGTAGAGGCCGGTCATCTCGCCACGCATCTCCGCTGCCTCGCGCCAGTTGTTGGTCGGACCGGCATCATCGGCATCGGCCGAGCAGATGAACGTGCGGTCCTCGACCCGGGCAACGTCGCCGGGGTCGCTGTGCGCCCAGTAGCTGTTCGGCCGCTTGGCCTCGTCGAGTTGCGTGAAGGTGCTGCTGTTGACCAGGGCCTGGCAGAGCGCCTCGTATTCGTCCGCCGAGCCATCGCACCAGTGGACGTCGTCGGGTTGCAGCACGGTGGTCCACTCGTTCACCCAGGCTCGCAGGCGCTCGTTCGTCGTGGATGCACTCATCGGAATTCGACTCCTTGGGAACCGTCGCGCCGATGCGTCGGTCGCTACGACAAGGGTACCTTCAGGCGCCCGGCGTCTTCATATCTGCTTCGGACCCGAGGCGCAGCTTCGTGGCCCGGCCGGCATCATCGACGTTGAAGACGACCCGTTGTCCTTGGCGGAGCATGCGGAAGATCGAGCCCTCGAGGGCGTCGGTCGCCAGGTCGAACTCGGCCAAGGTGGTGTCGCTGACCACGCTGCCGTCGCCCGAAGCGGGGTCGTAGCTCTTGATGACGCCTTGCATGACGTCGCGGCCTCAGCCGGCCTTGACGATCTTGCCGCTCTTGATGCAACCCGTGCAGACGTACATCCGCTTCGGGGT
>JANMNE010000376.1:0-5024 GCA_031373785.1 Ilumatobacteraceae bacterium | reverse complement strand
GTCATCGAACTGCTGTCCAACATCGTGTTGCGGCCCTTCTCGTTGGCCGTCCGACTTTTCGCCAACATGCTCGCCGGCCACATGCTGCTGATCACGTTCGCCTTCTTGACCAACGCGTTGTTCTTCGCTGAGACCAAGCAGATCGCGCTGAAGCCGATGAGCATCCTGCCCTTCTTCATGCTGATCTTCCTGACCGCATTCGAAGTGCTCGTCGGGCTGCTGCAGGCCTACATCTTCACCATCCTCACCGCCGTCTTCATCAACGCTGCTCAGCATCCCGAGCACTGATCTCCCTTACCAACCTCACTAGGAGAAATTGAAACAACATGGAAGCAATCGCCCGCCTCATCGCTGACACCAATCCGGTGCAGACGCCCGACGAAGCCAAAGCAGCCAACGCCGCAATCGGCGCCGGTTTCGCTTACGGCCTCGCCGCAATCGGCCCTGGCGTCGGCATCGGCTACGTCGTCGGCAAGGCCATCGAGGCCATGGCCCGTCAGCCAGAGGCTGCCGGCATGGTCCGCACCACGATGTTCCTCGGCATCGCCTTCACCGAGGCGCTCGCCCTGATCGGCTTCGTCGTCTTCATCCTTCTCGGTCTCTAAGGAGAACTCGTGCTCACCGTCACCGTCACCACGACGGGTGCGGGCCACGCAGTGGTCGTTCACCTTCCGCAGACATCTGTTGAAGCTGCAACGACCGCCGAGGACAAAGGTCCGAGCCCGATCGCACCAGAGATCAAAGAGTTGGCATGGGGCGCCGGCGCGTTCATCGTGCTGTTCGTCCTCATGCGTCTGGTGCTCTTCCCGAAGTTGAAGCAGGGCATGGATGCGCGCTACGGCAAGATCCGTGGCGATCACGAGACCGCCGACGCCACACGTGCATCGGCCAAGGCCGAGGTCGCCGAATACGAGGCCGAGCTGGCCACGGTCAAGGCAGAGGCACGCCAGCGTGTCGATGCCGCCCGCCAGACGCTCGAAGGTGAGCGCACCGCAGCGCTGGCCGAGGCCAACGCGCGGATCGCGGCTCGCCGTGCCGAAGCGATGGCCCAAGCCGACGCCGCCAGAGCGGCTGCCTCGGAGCACATCGAAGAGGCGGTCGCCGACGTCAGCAGTCGGGTGACCGAGCTCGCCACCGGGCGACGTCCCGATGCCGCAGCCGTTACCACCATCGTGTCGGCATTGATGGCCGGAGGTGCGAAGTGAACGTCGCAGCATTCCTGGCCACCGCTGCGGGCGGCGAGCACGACATCACCCAGACCCCGTCGAAGTTCTGGCCGGAGGGATACGAGCTGCTGTTCGGCATACCCGCATCGGTGCTCGTCTTCTTCCTCCTGTGGAAGTTCGCCGGTCCGGCGGTCAAGAAGGGGATGGCGGCACGTACTGCCAAGATCCAGGCAGAGCTCGACGCCGGTGAGGCGGCTCGAGTCGATGCCGACGCCGAGGCAGCACAGATCCGCACGGCCAAAGGCGACATCGCCGGCGAGCGGGCTCGCCTGCTGGCCGAGGCCGATACGCAAGCCGCCGCAGTCTTGGAAGATGGCCGAGCCCGTCTCACGCAAGAGCTCGCCGAGCTCGACACCCGTGCTGCAGCCGACATCGTCGCTGCCGCCGGTCGAAGCGGCGACGAGTTGCGCGCCGAGATCGCCCGGCTGTCGAGTGCGGCTGTCGATCATGTCGTCACCGGCTCGCTCGACGAGGCCACGCATCAGGCGCTGATCGAGAGCTTCATCGCCGGAGTAGGAGCCAGCAAGTGAGCGATTCACGCATCGAGGGATACGCCCGAGGCCTGTTCGAGATCGCCCGCGCCGAAGGCACGATCGACGAGGTCGAAGACGAGTTGTTTCGGTTCGCCCGCAGCTATGAGAGCAGTGACGAACTGCGCAACGCGCTCAGCGACGAGCAGATTCCGGCCAGCAAGCGCCAGGCCATTGTCGAAGACCTGCTTGGTGGCAAGGTCACCCCGACCACGACCCAGCTGATCTCGATGGTCGTTGGTTCCGGTCGTTCACGCGATTTGCCGGCAATCGTCGACAAGCTCGTCGCCCGGGCCTCCACCGCCAAGAACCTCGAAGTCGCCGAGGTACGCACCGCTGTGCCGCTGACCCCCGACCAGGAGACCCGCCTCGCGGCTGCACTGGCCAACGCCACCGGCAAGCAAGTCAACCTGAAGGTGGTGGTCGATCCGTCCGTGCTGGGCGGCCTCGTGGCCACCGTCGGCGACACCGTCATCGACGGCACCGTCCGCACCCGCATCGAGCAGTTGAAGTCCCGCCTCTAGGCGCGGACACCACACGGAGACATGAGAGAACCATGGCAGAACTCACACTGAGCGCCGGCGACATCGCCACAGCCCTCAAGAAGAACCTGGAGGGCTTCGAGCCCTCGCTCGAAGCCCGTACTGTTGGGCGCGTCACGGAAGTGGGCGACGGCATCGCCCGCGTCAGCGGCCTCCCTGATTGCGGCGTCAACGAACTGCTCGAGTTCGAAGACGGCAGCGTCGGCTTGGCGTTGAACCTCGACGAGGAGTCGATCGGCGCCGTCATCTTGGGCGACGCCGATGGCGTCGAAGAGGGTCAGACGGTGAAGGCCACGGGCCGCATCCTCAGCGTGCCCGTCGGCGACGCGATGCTCGGTCGCGTCATCAACGCGCTGGGCGAGCCGATCGATGGTCGTGGCGAGATCGTCGGCGGCATCATCCGCCGTGTCGAGATCCAGGCGCCGGGCATCATGGGTCGCAAGCCCGTGCACGAGCCACTGCAGACCGGCATCAAGTCGATCGACGCGATGACCCCGATCGGGCGTGGCCAGCGCCAGCTCATCATCGGCGACCGCAAGACCGGCAAGACCACCGTCGCCATCGACGCGATCATCAACCAGCGCGGCCTCGGCGTGAAGTGCATCTACGTGGCGATCGGCCAGAAGGGTTCGACCGTCGCGCAGACCGTCGAGACCCTGCGCCAGTTCGGCGCGCTGGAGTACACCGTCGTGGTGGCCGCACCGGCCAGCGACCCGGCGCCGTTCAAGTACCTCGCTCCGTATGCGGGCTGCGCCATCGGTCAGCACTGGATGGAGAACGGCGAGCACGCCCTCATCGTCTATGACGATCTCTCCAAGCAGGCCGAGGCGTATCGCCAGGTCTCGCTGCTGCTGCGCCGGCCACCGGGCCGCGAGGCGTATCCCGGCGACGTCTTCTACCTCCACAGCCGCCTGCTCGAGCGTGCCGCCAAGCTCAGCGACGAGCGCGGCGCCGGTTCGCTGACGGCGCTGCCGATCATCGAGACCAAGGCCGGCGACGTGTCGGCGTACATCCCCACGAACGTGATCTCGATCACCGACGGTCAGGTGTACCTGCAGGACAACCTGTTCAAGTCCGGTGTTCGCCCAGCCGTCGACGTGGGCATCTCGGTGTCTCGCGTGGGTGGCGCGGCGCAGATCAAGTCGATGAAGAGTGTTGCCGGCACCTTGAAGCTCGACCTCGCCCAGTTCCGCGAGCTGGAGGCCTTCGCCACGTTCGGCTCTGAGCTCGACGCCATCTCCAAGGCACAGCTCGAGCGCGGCTACCGCCTGGTCGAACTGCTCAAGCAGCCGCAGAACACCCCGATGCCGGTCGAAGAGCAGGTCGTGGTCGTGTTCGCCGGCACGAAGGGCTATCTCGACAGCCTGCCCGTGGGCGACGTGCGTCGCTTCGAGGCCGAATTGCTCGAGCACATGCGGTCCACGCAAGGTGCGCTGCTGTCTGGCATGCGCAACGACCCGAAGGCCGACGTGCCGGCGGAGATCGCCGATGTGATCGTCGAGTTCAAGGAGCGCTTCGTCGCTGCCAACGCTGCGGCCGCCCGCGCCGCGGATCCCACCGCAACCGATGCAGCCGCGCTCGGCGAGGCCGAGAGCAACAAGACGCTGGCGACGGAATAAGCGATGGCTGGAGGTCAGGAGCGCATACTTCGGGGACGGATTCGTACCGTCCAGGCAACGAAGAAGATCACGCGCGCCATGGAACTGATCGCGGCATCGCGCATCGTCAAGGCGCAACAGCGCGTTGCTGCGGCCGTGCCGTACAGCGATCAGATCACCGAGGTCGTCAAGGACCTCGCAGCCGCCGGCGGGTCGACCTCGTCGCCGCTGCTCGCCGGTCGTGCGACGGTCAGCAACGTGGCGTACGTCGTGATCACCGCCGATCGCGGTTTGTGCGGCGGCTACAACGCGGGCGTGCAACGCGCCGCCGAGGGCGAGATCAAAGCCGATGTGCTGCAAGGCCGTGACTATTCGGTGATCGCCATCGGGCGCAAGGCCGAGAGCTACTTCCGGTTCCGTGGGTACCAGATCGAGTCGACGTACGCCGGCTTCAGCGACGCACCCAGCTACGCCAACGCCAAAGAGATCGGCCAGCACGTGGTCGACCTGTTCGTCAGCGGCGCCGTCGATCGAGTCGAACTCGTCTACACCCGCTTCATCTCCGCTGGCTCGCAAGAGGTCGTGCAGCGACCGTTGGTGCCGCTCGAGCGCGACACCGTGGCCGGCGGCGATGGCCGGCACGGCGGTGCCTCCGAGGCGAAGGCCGACTTCGAATACGAGCCGGACCCGACGACGATCCTCGACTCGCTGCTGCCGAAGTACATCGAAGCCCGCATCTACGCGGCGCTGCTCAACGCGGCCGCCAGCGAGCACGCCTTCCGCCAACGGGCGATGAAGAGTGCAACCGACAACGCCGAAGAGCTCATCAAGAACCTCAGCCGCATCATGAACCGGGCCCGTCAGGACTCGATCACGACCGAGATCATGGAGATCGTCAGCGGCGCCGAGGCGCTTGCCGGTGGCGACCACGGACTGGTGATCGATTTCGAGATCCTGCACGACGGCTCACCCGACGCCGCATGACCATGAAACCGCATCCGCCCTGCACCTTGAGAAGTACGGAAACCGAGAGAGAGCACACGTCATGACAATGACCCAAGACTCACCAACAGAATCAGGACTCACCAGCGGTCGAGTGGTCGGTATCGCCGGCCCGGTCGTCGACGT
>JANMNE010000364.1:0-2918 GCA_031373785.1 Ilumatobacteraceae bacterium | reverse complement strand
TGGCCCTGGAAGCGGACCTTGTCGGTGGCCAACACCGCCGCGGTGTCGTACGACAAGGTCGGCACCCACGCCAGACCCAGCGTCTCGAGAACAGCGCCGGTGATGACGGCCTTCACCTTCGGGTGAGCCTCGGCGGCCGATGTATCGATGGACTTGATCAGCGCGTGCGCAACGGGGCTGCGCAGGATCGCGCCGTAGAGCATGCCGGGCATGTCGAGGTCGTCGATGTACTTGCCCTGTCCGCGCAGGAACCGTGCGTCTTCCTTGCGCAGCATGCGGCCGAACCCGATCGGGTTGCCTCCTGCGCTGGTCGGTACCTCGGTGACGGTCATACGGATGCCCCCTGACTCTCATTGGCGTTCTCGTCGGCCTTCTCGGTGCTGTGCTCGGCGGCCCAACGAATGGCTCGCACGATGTTCTCGTAACCGGTGCAGCGGCAGATCGTGCCGCAGATCGCTTCGCGGATCTGTTCGTTGCTGGGGTCGGGGTTGCGGTCGAGCAAGGCCTGACCGGTCATCAGCATCGCCGGGGTGCAGAACCCACATTGCAGGCCGTGCTGGTTCATGAAGCCCTGCTGGATCGGGCTCAGCACGCCGCCTTGCTCGAGGTCCTCGACGGTGCGGATCTTGCGGCCGTCGGCCATGGCGGTCAGCACCGTGCATGACTTCACCGGCTCGCCGTCCATCCACACGACGCAGACGCCACAGTTGGTCGTGTCGCAGCCCCAGTGACTTCCCGTGAGTTGCAGGTGGTCGCGGATGAAGTGGATGAGGAGCAACCTCGGTTCCACATCGCGAGTCACATCCTCGCCGTTGACGTTGATGGTCACTTCCATCATGAGCCTCCCTGTGCTCGAGCGGCGGCGCGGCGCAGGGCGCGTGCCGTCAGTTCCTTGGCGAGATGTCGCTTGTAATCCTTCGGGCCACGTTGGTCGCTGGCCGGGTTGCTGGCGTCGGCGGCCAGCTGTGCGGCCGCGGCGATGTTGGCCTCGGTCGGGGCCTGGCCGCGCAGGGCCGCCTCGGCCGCCGGTGCGCAGAAGTGCTCGACGCCGACTGCGGTCAGGCCGATGCCGCAATCGCCCACGACGTCGCCGTTCATGCTGACGAAGACGCCGGACGCGACGACGGCCCAGTCGCCGGCCCGGCGCTCGACCTTCTCGTAGGCGCTTCCCGTGCTGTTGCGGATCGGTACACGGATCTCGGTCAGGATCTCGCCGGGTTGGGCGGCGGTCTCGTAGGGCCCGAGGTGGAACTCGCGGGCGGGCACCGTGCGCTCACCATTCTTGGAGTGCAGCACGATGGTTGCCGCCAACGCCGACATCACGGCAGAGAGATCCTCCGAGGGGTCGGCCTGGCACAGCGACCCACCGACCGTCCCCCGGTTGCGCACGACCGGGTCGGCGATCACCCGCTCGGCCTCACCGAATATCGCGTAGTGCTCGTTGGCAACCGCCGATTCGAGGAGCTCGCGATGCCTGGTCATGGCACCGATGCGGATCTCGTTGCCCTCGACACGCACGTAGGAGAGATCGAGATCGTTGATGTCGATGAGGTGCTCTGGTCTGGCGAGTCGCAGCTTCATCATCGGCAGCAAGCTGTGCCCCCCGGCGACGAGCCGGGCTTCAGGGCCGAGCCGATCCAGCAGCGCAATGGCGTGGTCGATGCTGGTCGCGCGTTCGTACTCGAACGGCGGTGGAATTTGCATGAGATCCCCCGATCATCATTCGGCCCCTGGTTCAGGCCCCCAAGACACGTCACGAGACCCGCCCAGCGGCGGGTCCCGGTGGTGATGGTGAACGCTGGACCGGCCGGCGTCAATCGCCTCCTAACCGAAGGGTTATCTCGACCCGACAGGGCCACGGGGATGGCCCTACAGTTCCGCGCCAGTGACGCTCGCCCAGTTGAAGGTGTTCGTGTTGGTTTCGCGGCTGGGGTCCGTTCGCGCCGCTGCGGCAGCATTGGGCGTCAGCGAGCCGGCAGTTTCACAGGCACTCGCGGCCCTGCGCCAGCACCTCGACGACCCGCTGATCGCCCGCAGTGGGACCGGGATGGAGCTGACCCCGGCTGGGCGCCGTGTGGTGACGATCGCCTCGCAGATGGTCAACCTCGCCGTCGATGCCGAGGCCGCGGTGCGGCAATCGAATGGGGCCGCCGAGCTCCTTCGTGTGGTCACGACCAGCACTTTGTCGCAATCGATCGTCCCGTCGCTGTTGCAGGCATTCACTGCCCGCGCCGGTGGGATCGAGGTCAGCGTGGGGGTGGCGACCACCGCCGAGATGGCCGCGCTCGTGGAAGAACGACTGGCCGACGTCGCCGTCGGCCCACGGCTGCCCGGCATCGAAGCCGAAGCAGTGATGCGGTACCGCCTGTGCCTGGTCGGCCATCCCGATCTTCGGGTCAATGACGGTGGCCTAGCAGGTCAGCGGTGGTTGGTAGACCCCACCGGAACAGACCCACTCTCCGAGGTCGGCAGCCTGTTGACCAAGTTCCGGGTTCCGGAGTCACAGATCATGGTTTTCGCCAACGAGAAGGCTGCCTGGTCGGCCGCCGCCGCGGGCGGGGGGGTGGCTGCGGCCCACGACCACAAGGTCGCAGCCGAGGTCGATAGGGGCGCCCAGTCGAGGGTCCGGGCTACGGATCTGCCCGTTGACCTGCTGTTGTACGTCAGTTCGCTGGAGTCATCGCGGCGCTCGAGCGCAGCCGACAAGTTGCGCCGCTTTGTTTGCACACCCGATGCGATGCAAGCGATGTACCGCCCCGACAGTGGTGTGCCGGCGGCGAAATTCCGCCCGCCGGTCTATGTCACTCTCTGGAGTTGATTGTCAAGACTGTCTTAAGTCCAAAACCTTCAAGTCGAACCTGGCGTGTCCGATACAACAAACAGTCCGACGCGGGCGCGGCGAACTACTCGGAGGTTAT
>JANMNE010000359.1:0-3321 GCA_031373785.1 Ilumatobacteraceae bacterium | reverse complement strand
GGGGGTGAACGCATCGGGGAACTTGTCCTTTAGCTTGGCGTTGCTCTCGAACCACTGCGGGCGCTCCCACCCGCGGGCGTCGAAGAACACCGCGCCGAGCGCTTCCTCGCGAGCGAAGAACGGGCTGCGACGCATTCCGCGCTGGCTGGCCCACTGCTCACGCGGGTGCACGATCCCGTACGTCTTGTTGAAGTGCTCGCTGCACCGGGCGAGGATGTGGTGCTCGGTCTTCTCGTGAGGGTAGAAGCGGCTGATGTCGGTGCTGTGCGGGTCGCACAGGTGCGGGTAGCCGTAGGTCATCCACTCCGCCACGATCTGGGCGATGCCGGGGCCTTCCTTGATCCACACCGCGGCGGCGCTCCACAGGTTGCGCACCTCGACGGTCTCGCCGAGCACCGGGTTGGCGTCGGGGGTCAGGCTCAGCAAGCCGTTGATCGCATAGCGGATCTCGGCCTCGCCGAGCATCTCCATCAGGTCGATCGCTTCTTCGAACTGCTGGTCGAAATCGTCGGCGGTGAAGGGCAACTCGGTCGGCGACAACGCTGATTCCTCGTTGGAGGGGATGTCGTCGGGGTGCATGAAGATCGGGCGGTGGGCGTACGAGCCGACCTCCATCGAGCCGGCGGTCTGGCGCTCGTAGCAGAACGTGTCCATGTCGCGGACGATCGGGTAGGCGACCTCCTTGCCACTCTGCTGGAGGATGTCGATCGGACCGACGTCGGCCATCTGGTGCACGGCGGGGGTCAGCGGGATGTTGGCGCCGGCCATCTTGGCGATGCGCGGGCTCCACACGCCGCAGGCGATGGCGACGTACTCGGCCTCGATGCGACCCTTGTTGGTCACGACAGCGGTCACCTTCGGCCCGCCGGGGCCGTCTTCGGTCTCGACGTCGAGCACCTCGGTGTTGGCGAACACCTGCAGCGCACCCGCATCGACAGCCTCGTTGCGCATCTGCGTGCCGGTCTCGAGCGAGTCGACGCACGACACGCTCGGTGTGTAGAACCCGCCGAGAAGGATCTCTTCGTTGATGAACGGGACGAGCTCTTTGATCTCCGCCGGTGTGACCAGTCGGGAGTCGATGCCCCACGCCTTGGCCGACGTCATGCGCCGCTTGAACTCTTCCATCCGCTCCGGCTTGCGGGCCACTTCGATGCCACCGGAGGTGTTGTTCAGCCCGTGGTCGATGTACTGCTGCTGGCTCTCCAGCGTGAGGAACGCCATCTCCTTGTTGTGATCGGTGGGGAAGATGAAGTTCGACGCATGCCCGGTGGACCCACCGGGGTTGGGCAGCGGGCCCTTGTCGATCTGCACCATGTCGGTCCACCCGAGGCGGCTGAGATGGCCGACCAGGCAGTTCCCGACGATGCCGGCGCCGATGATCACGCACTTGGCGTGGGTCGGCACGGTCTGGGTCGTTGAGTCTGGGCTTGCTGTGTCGGCCATCACCGTCTCCTCTGTGCCTTGTGGTCGAAGGCAGTCTGATATATCTTTGCGATATCACGAACCTATCACTCAGCGAGCAAGCGTTTCAAGCGATCCGACGGATGATCGTGACGCTCGAACTGGCCCCCGGGGCGGTCGTCCGCGACGACGCGCTGCAGGCCCAGTTGGGCCTCGGGCGCACGCCGATCCGCGAGGCCCTGCAGCGCCTCGTCCGCGATCAGTTCGTCACGATCATCCCCCGCCGCGGCATGTTCGTGTCGAACATCGATGTGTCGGAGTTGTCGACCCTCTACGAGACCCGGGCGATCCTCGAGCCGTACGTGATGCGCCTGGCCAGTGCCCGCGGCCGCGCCGCCGACTGGGAGGCGATGGCCGCCGCGCTGGCCCGCGCCCACGCCGACAGCTCCGCCACGGAACTGTTGGAGATCGATCGGGAGTGCCGCGAGATCGTCTGGGCCGCCGCCGACAACCGCTTCCTCACCGCGACGCTCGACATGCTGTACGCCCAGAGCGACCGCTTGTGGCACCTGTACCTGGCCGATGTGGCCGCGCTCGATCACGTGATCGCCGAGCACCGTGCCATCCACGCCGCGCTGGTCGACGGTGATGGCGAGCGCGCCGCGGCGCTGATCGAATCGCACATGCGTGCGTTCAACGACAAGATCAGCGATGCCGTGCGCCGCCGCCTGGAATCCCCCCTCGCCGGCTACTGACCGCGCCGCGACAACCGACACACACACACACAGGATCGCTCACCGGTCAGATGTGAGTCGGACGTCGCGCGTCACGCGACAACCGACACACACCACCTCTGGCAGGATGCGGGAATGACCGACCAGGTTCGCAGCGTGTCGGTGAGTGGATGCTCGTTCAACGTCGTTGCCGGTCGGCACGACCGGTATTGGGATGAGTGCGAGCGCGGCTTGGAGGCGCACACCTTCGAGGTGTTGACATCGCGCCTCGTGCCGGGATCAGCGTTCGTCGACATCGGGTCGTGGATCGGCCCGATGACGCTGGTCGCCGCGGCATGTGGGGCGCGGGTGATCGCCTACGAGCCCGACCCAACCGCAGCGGACGAGCTCGCCGAGAACCTCGCCGTCAATCCAGACTTCGATGTCGACATCCAACGGGTTGCCTTGTGGACGTCAACCGGCACCCGACAACTGCGCGGCGGGCCGGTCGGTCTTGGCGAGAGCATGTCGAGCTTCAGCGGTCGGGCGGAGCGCGTCGGCTCGACGTCGGTCTCGACCATCGATGCCCGCGCAGCGGCTCGCACGTGGCCGGCAGACGCGTTGGTGAAGATCGACGTCGAGGGCGCCGAGTACCGCGTGGTGCCTCACATACGGTCGTACCTCACCGCGCATCATCCGACGATGGTCCTCTCGGTCCACGGCTACGACGTGCGCGCGTCACTGCCGGGCTGGCCGTCACCCGTTCGCCGCGTCGTGCATCACATGCATCATGCGATGCGGGCCATCCCCTTCCTCTGGGCGATTCGTTCGTACGGATCGGTCCAAGCCAGCGAGCACTCCCAGCCCCAGTGGCACATGGTTTCACCGATCGGGCTCGCCTTACACATGTGGGAGCGCGAGCTGTTGCTCACGCCCACGTAATCTGACCGGTCGTGGCACTGCGAGAGATCCCCGACCCGAGTGGAATCCGGAAGGCGACGACGTTGCCGGCCTCGGCATACAGCAGCGCCGAGTTCCACGAGCGAGAGCGTCAGGCGATCTTCCGGCGTGACTGGGTGTGCGCCGGCGTGGTCGACGAGATGCCCGGGACGGGCTCATGGACCGCACGGGTTGCCGGTGGCCTGCCGGTGCTGTTCGTCCGCGACAAGGCCGGCGTGCTGCGAGCGTTCCTCAACGTGTGCCGGCA
>JANMNE010000358.1:0-11133 GCA_031373785.1 Ilumatobacteraceae bacterium | reverse complement strand
CGCGCGAGACGTATCCGTCGTCGAGATCCAGTGCCACTGATAGATCGCCGGCTGTGTACGGGGGAGCGACCTCGATCATCGTTCTCATCAGTGCCCATACCCGTGGTCCGCGTAAGTTGGGCTGCTTCGTTGGTCTGGGGCTCGGATCCCTCGGGGCACCTTCGGTTCGGATGTAGAGAGCAGGCCGCTTAAGGCGAAGCTCGACGTTGCCAGTCCGGTCGAGGTAGTTCGCGTTGAGATCTCTGAGAAGTTCGCGACTGCGAGGACTGAGCCACCGGGAGGCAACCAGTGTGTAGCCGTCTGGGGGAATCCTCCAGCTGCCTAGGTTGCGTGGCTCCAAGCGATCTGTCGCCATGACGTAGACGTCCGCTTCCCTGCCTTCGTCGTCAGTCACGGTGACGAAACCTGTATCACCAGTCCGTTTGGTCACCGACACCTTCCATTCGCTCGGCACGATGGCGCGCAGGCGCTCCACGGTGTCGTCGAGCCGGCGTCGGCTCGCCTCGGGGATCGCTGGCCGAGCCATGTCATCACGGTAACAGCTCCTGCTCAGATTGACAATCTGCTTACAGCAGACAGAAGTAGCTTCTAGACAGAACTTCTAATGGTTCTTCTAATGGACCAGGTGACAGAGCGTGATATCGAGTGACACACGATGACACAACGAGACCGCGTAAGTCCTGGTAAATGGCGCTAGTGGTCACTCACGGTCACTGGTGGATAGAGCCTCGATACGGCTCATAACCCGAAGGTCGCAGGTTCAAATCCTGCCCCCGCCACTCGATGAAATGCCCGGAAACATTGAGTTTCCGGGCGTTTCTCGTTTTCGGGCGAGAGAGGTCATCTACCGGGTCGTCTACCGGCCGACCGCCGCACGCGCCTGTGACCTGGTGGTTCGCGACCGCGATCCGGTAGACGTCTACCGGCCACCGTCACAGGTTGCGGTGGCGATCATGTTGGCGAAGTCGTGTGCGGCCGTGGCGCTCATGCCGGGGATGAGGTGTTGGTAGGTGGCCATCGTGAAGCCGGGGTGGGCGTGGCCGAGTCGCTCGGAGACAACCTTGATCGGTGTGCCGGCGGCGACTAGCAAACTGGCATGGGTATGGCGCAGGTCGTGGAAGCGGATGCGGGGGATGTCGGTGCGAGCGAGCTGTCGATCGAACAGCTGGCTGATCGACTCGGGATGCACCGCGTATCCGGTGGCGTTGGTGAAGATCGGATCACCAAGTTCGACGGAGTGACCGTCGCGTCGTTGCAGCCGACGCCAGCAACCGAGGATCGTCTCGGTGGTCGGGTCGAGGTCGATGCAGCGGCGGCCGGTTCGCGTCTTCACAGGAACTTCGACTGACTGTCCGCCGACGACTTGACGGCTGCGTGCGATCGAGATCCGGTGGGTGTCATGTTGCCAGTCACCCCAGCGCAGCCCGGCAAGTTCACCGCGTCGCATGCCGGTAGTCGCGGCGACGTGTAGCGCCGGGTAGAGCCGCAGATGGGCTGCGCTGGCGAGGTATTGGCGCAGCTGGCTAGCGGTCCATGTCTCTGGGCCGCATCGTGCGCGCGGTTGGGCACGCGGTGCGTGTGCCGTCAGAGCGACGTTCGACACGACGAGGCTGCGGCGCACGGCATCGGCGAGCGATGAGCGCATGATGACGTGGACGTCGTAGACGGTCTTGGACGCGAGTTCACCACGGGTACGGCTACCGGCGGTGAGGAGGTCGTGGTAGAGGCGATCGACGTGTTCGACGCGGAGGCCGCGCAGGTGAATGTCGCCGATACGCGGGTTGATGTAGTTGTCGATCATCCACGAGTAGCGGTGTGCCGTCGTGGCGCGCAGTTGCGTGCGTCGACGTGGCATCCACTGCTCGGCGAGGAACCGTCCGACCGTCAACGACCGAGTCGACACGTCAGACGTCGGCGAAACGGCAGCGTCGATCGTCGCAGCGATCGCGTCGGCATCGGTGCGTGACGCGCCAGCGGGATGCCATCGTCTGCGTTCGCGACCGGTGAGCGGGTCGATGCCGTCGTAGGCGACGACGTAGAAACGGCTGTTACGGGTGACGATGTAGGCCATACCAACGTCATCGACAACTGAACCGTTCGGGGCCAACCCGAAGATCAGCGGTCGTTCGAGTTGCCGTGGCATTGGCAGGATCAGGCGTCCTGCCGGGGAGGGTGCTGCGCGTGGCGGGTCAAGGGTTGGACTCCGACGCCGGTCTACGGTGACGGCTGTGCCGGAGACGTGGCCTGACGGTGAGCTGGATGAGCTGCTCGAGGATGTGCTCGTCGACGCGTACGGCGAGAGCGAGCAGCTCGGTGCGTTCGAGTGCGTGTTTGCGGAGACGGGCCTTCGTGTGGCGGCGGAGACTGTCGGGTTGGCATGCGTGCTGGATGGCGTCGAGTTCGACGGTGATGAGCGACGGGGGCTGGTCGCTGTCATCACTCTCGATGGTCGGCAGCAGCGGTTGAGCCTGCTCGACCTCGTGATCACCGACGAGCCACACGAAGCAGCGCGGCTGTTGGCGGCGTTCCGACGATGGTGGGTACCGCAGACGTGACGGGTCCGTCGATGGCCGACCAACTGGCCGTGGCGTTGGCGGAGATCGAGTCGCTGCGTGCCGAGAACGAGCGGTTGCGGGCTCTGCTCGGGCTCGCCGGCGAACGGGAGCCGGAGCCACCCGTGGCCTGGGAGCCGACGTTGTTCGCTCCTACCGTCCCGCCGCGCCCGGCAGTGGATCGGCGGTCGTCGCCGGTGGACAAGATCGGGCTGTTCCGCTCGCTGTTCGCCGGCCGGGTTGACGTGTACGCGTTGCGGTGGCAGAACGATCGGTCGGGGAAGTCGGGGTGGTCGCCGGCGGTGGTCGGCGGGTGGGCGAACTCGAAGCGCGCGGATCGAGAGTACGAGCCGCTCACTGATGTGGCGCTCGAACGTCATCTGGCGGGCGACATCTCGGCCGGCCTCTATCCGCTGCTGCGCAACGACCGCTGCCGGCTGCTGGCGTGCGACTTCGATGGCGGCTCGTGGGCACTCGACGCGCTCGCCTACCTCGACGCGTGCCGGCAATCAGGATTGCCGGCAGTCCTGGAACGTTCACGCTCCGGCGACGGTGGGCATGTGTGGATGTTCTTCTCCGGCCCAGTCCCGGCTGCCGATGCGCGCAAGGTTGGCGCGGCGATGCTGCGACGGGCGATGTCGTCTCGTGTCGAAATCGACCTGTCGAGCTACGACCGGTTGTTCCCGTCGCAGGACGTGATGCCGAAGGGTTCGTTCGGGAACCTGATCGCACTTCCACTTCAAGGCGGCTGTCGCAAGCGAGGCACCACACTGTTCCTCGACCCGACCACGCTTGAACCGTATGACGACCAGTGGGCGTTCCTCTCCGCCGTGCCGTTGGCGAGCCCGGATGCGCTGACAGCGATTGCCGACTCGGTACGGCCGTTGCCGGTCGGGACCGAGGCGGTCGACTGGGAGCAGGCCCGCGACCGTCACCCGGCCCCACCGGTGGTGCACGCGACGTTGGGTGGGATGCTGTCGATCGAACGGATCGGGTTGCCGGCGTGGTTGATCGCCCAGCTGAAGCATCTGGCATCGCTGCACAACCCGAAGTTCTACGAGAACGAACGCCTTCGCCTGTCGAACCATGCGACCCCACGGCTGATCCGATGCTACGTGGAGGAGCTCGATCGGCTGTGTCTCCCACGCGGGCTGCTCGACGCCGCCCGTTGCGTTATCGAATCGGCGGGAAGCAGCTTCGAGCTCGACGACCGACGCAACGACCCGGCCGCGATCGAGGTCTCGCCGACGATCATCTTGTCATCGCTTCAACAGGTCGCTGTCAACAGGTTGATCGACCACGACCATGCGGTACTGGTCGCGCCGACCGGAGCCGGCAAGACGGTGATGGCCTGTGCCGTGATCGCTGCTCATCGGGTGCCGACCCTGATCCTCGTTGATCGCACGCCGCTGGTTGAGCAGTGGAAGTCGCGACTGATGGAGCACCTCGGTCTCGGTCGGCGCCAGATCGGTCGTGTCGCCGCCACGGCGAAGTCGTCGGGGATCATCGACATCGCGACGTTGCAGGCGGTCGCCCGTCGCCCGGACGCGTCGGCATTGTTCGACGGGTACGGCCTGGTGATCGTCGACGAGTGCCACCACCTCCCGGCCCGGTCGTTCGAGATCGCCGTGCGCGATGCCCGCTGCCGCCGATGGCTCGGGTTGACCGCGACCCCGTACCGGCGCGACGGGCTCGAAGCGATCATCACCATGCAGTGCGGCCCGGTCCGCCACGAGATCGCTCTCGCCGACACGGCGGCCGCCGCGCTCACCCGCCGCCTCCACGTCCACGACACCCAGAGCACCGCCGGCACCGGCGAGATCGCCGCGATACAGGACGTGTTCCGAGCTCTCGTCCAGGACGAGGCCCGTACCCGCCAGATCGCCACGGACATCACCGCCGCGGTCCGCGACGGCCGCAACGTCTTGCTGCTCACTCAATGGACCGACCACCTCGACGCACTCGCCGCCGAACTCCACCAACGCGGCGTCGAACCGCTCGTTCTGAAAGGTGGCCTCGGCAAGAAGGCACGTGCGGCCGTGATCGACCAGCTCAACGCTGACCAGGCGCCGACCGGGCAGCTGCTCCTCGCGACCGGGTCCTACCTCGGCGAAGGGTTCGACAGCCCCAGCCTCGACACCCTGTTTCTGGCGTTCCCGCTCGCGTTCAGAGGCCGGGTCGTGCAGTACATCGGGCGGATCTTGCGGACCAACGACATCAAGACCGACGTCGAGGTGCACGACTACCTCGATCCTGGTCCCGTGTTCCGCAAGATGCACAGCAAACGCCTTGCCACCTACGCCACCCTTGGCTTCGACGTCCCTTCCCGTCGGTGACACCAGCCGTCGAACGCCCGTCTGGAGGCAGTGGCGGTGGCACGATGGTTGCATGTCGAGCGACGAGAACCACCGTGATCACACCGACATGGATTGAGACGTTCCAGGAGCTGCACAGCGCGACGACGGCACCCGAGCTGTGGGGCGTACTCGTTTCGTGGCACGGCGTCCGCTCGTCGTCGGTGTGGGAAGAACCGTTCATCCTGTTCATGCGGTTCCACCGGGACGACGCTACGGACTCGGTCGTCACCGCCGCGCTCCTGTGCACTGATCACCGCTGGGGCAAGGCCAGTCACCACTTGATACATCACATCTGCGACTCGGGGCTGCTCGCTGCGCCGCAGATCGATGAGCTCGCCGAATTGTTCCTCCTTGAGACGTTCGAGATCGAAGTCATGCTCGGCCCCGACCCCAGCGGTGTCGAATTGCCAGCGCCTCGCCACGCACCCGGGGGACGCAGCGCTCCACAGGTAGGCATGCCGGAGGGCAGCGCGACGTCAATCGTCCGCCGCCCGTTGTGGCCCCCGCTGCGGCGCTGGGCCGCTCGTCACCTGATGCAACGGTCTCCTCTGCGATGGCGGGAGTTGCTCGAACTCGCCGAGGCGCTGCCGTCCCGCGACGGTGCCGTGGTTGCAGCCGGCGTGATGGACGGAGCCGATCACATCCCGGCCCGCGACCTGCCGGCCGTTCTCGCGCTCGGCCTTGCAGCCGGCTCGGGCATCGTGCGGCTCGCCGCGCTGCCCCTCCTCGCGACGCTGGAGGGAGTCGACGCCGCACTGACCCGCGCCCGCTCTGACGCGTCGGCCAAGGTCCGGGCCTGGACCCCTCGGACGGCGAGCGATCTGTCACTGCCCGCCATCGCATCTCGATCAACGGCGTCAGGAGCGCCAGAGGATGATCTTGACCAGCTGAGCTTCTTCTGATCGCCGCTCTCAGCGATCGCTCAATCGGGTCACTCGCCCGCGGGCGCTGAGCGCCGTTTGGGTGCGCGACAGCCGGCGCGGAAGCACAATGATAGTGTTGTGGTGTGCTCCCCACCTTCGATCCTGACAGTGGCCGATTGCCGCCCGGTGAGCACATCGCGTCGTGGGACGAGGTTGTCGAACGGTTCGGATGGACCGAACGGCGACGGCGACTGCTCGACGGTCTCGCGGAAGCGATCGAGCTCCTAGCGGCAGCCGGCTGTCAGAGGATCTGGTTGAACGGCAGCTTCGTCACCGCCAAGGACGAGCCCGGCGACTTCGATGCCTGTTGGGACACCGACGATGTCGATCTCGACGCTCTCGACGCTCTCGACGCAGTGCTGTTGGACCTGTCCAACCACCGTGCAGCGCAGAAGGCGCGCTTCGGTGGCGAGTTGTTCCCGAACGTCGTCGAAACCCAATCGGGCCTGTCGTTCGCCGAGTTCTTCCAGAACGAACGCGACACCAACCGCAAAGGCATCGTCGTCATCAACCTCTCGAAAGGAGACGCATCGTGATCACCAACGAAGTGCAGTACCGGGCCACCAAGGCACACCTGGAACGCTTCGAGGAAGCCGCCGCCAACATCGAGGCCCGTCCCCGCAAGCGAACCAAGCTTGACCGGTTGGAACTCGACGCGGTGCGCGCCCAAGCCGACGACCTGCGCGCCGAGCTTGCCGACTTCGATCAGCTGCGTGGCGGGACACTCTCGACGTTCGATGCTGCGTCACTAGAAGAACTGTCGACGGTGCTCGTCAAAGCGCGCATCGCTCGCGGCTGGACCCAACGCCAGCTCGCCGAGGCGCTGGGGATGGCCGAGCAGCAGATCCAACGCTATGAGGCCAACGACTATCGGTCGACAAGCCTCGCCCGGCTTTGCGACATCGCCAACGCGCTCGGAGTGACCGTTGCCCAACGAGGCGAACTCAAGCCCTCCGCCGCCTGAGCCGGTGGTGCCAGAATATGTACCATCCATGTACCAACACAACGGTAAACAGCGGTACGCAGAGGGGAACAGCGGTCAATTGGAAATGGCACCTGACCAGGTGAAAAGCCTCCTGCCAGGTGCGCAGCAATCCTTCGGACGTGGTCTCATAACCCGAAGGTCGCAGGTTCAAATCCTGCCCCCGCCACTAATGTGATCTCTCAGGAGATCGGAAACGGACCGAACCCTCATTGGGGTTCGGTTCGTTTGGTTTTTGGTCGTGTTGGGCCTTTGGGTGCGCCGGTCGGCTGGTAGTCGCGGGTGGTGTCCAAGGTGAGGTCGCGCAGGATTTCGCCGGTGGCGGCGTGGATGATGCGGATGTCGAGGTCGGCGACGAGGATGATGATGATGGGGGTTCGGGCGTGGGTTCGTCCGGTGGAGTCGACCGTTGATGCGGACGGTGACGGAGCCGGCGATGTCAACACGGTCGTGGCGGACGCGGTAGTGCGGGTCGTTGCGTTGACCGGGTGATGCTTTGGGTCGGGTGGTGTAGGCAACGGCGGGTGTGGCTTGGTGGGCGCCCTCCCATTCGTCGGAGCTGCGACGGTTGATCCGTCGCGCCGCCTCAGATTTCTCACAGACGGTCGCGAGAGGGCCCTTGTACGACGGATTAACGTTCGCCCATGTCAGCGATGGCGGGGGCCCGAGCATGATCGTCGCCGACGGATCCACGCATTGGTACGACGACGGCCGGATCGGGACGGTGGCAACTGTTGTTGGCGTCATCGCCACCATCGTCATTGGTTCGCTCCAGCTCAGGGAAGCCCGGCGAGCGAATGCGTCGCAACGACAAAGTCATGCGCTGGGATACGTGATCGCCGCCCTCCTCGTAGTGGTCGGCATCGTTCTGTTCAATCGAAAGCCGACAGAGTCGACATCCACCCCGGCTGCATCCGCCGCGTGTCCAAGCCGAGCCGACTTCCAATCTGCCCCGGACTCCTTCAAGATCGTCGAAATGCCACCAGACCGGACGGCGATGGTGCTTCAGTTCGTCGCCCGACAGGACATTGGCAAGCGACAGATCGTTGTCAGCATCTGCCGCGACACGTCGTCGGGATACTGGTACTTCAGCCACTATCGGGACGACGGGACGACGGGACTCGTCACGAGTGCGAAGCGTACGGACGACGGATTCACCGCAGCGAACGGTCCCACGATCTACCAGTACTCCGCGGACGGAGGTACCGCACAGGGCGGAGGAGTGGATCTGCGTCTTGTCTTCGTCGACATCCTGTGCGCAGAGCAAGACGACATCGCTGGAACCATCGTCAAGGCGGCTTCTGACCCATGCACAGAGAACACGATCGAGGCCTGGGCGCCTCGGTCCTAGGCGCCCAGGCCTGCAACCAACCGTGCAACCGAAATGAGACGCAGCCCTGGACGGTGACGGTCAATGGCGGTGAACAGCGCCGTGAAACAGCGCAGGCCACGGGCACTGGACGGACGTTGTGGCCATTGGCGGTCAATGCCATCGTCACGCTCATAACCCGAAGGTCGCAGGTTCAAATCCTGCCCCCGCCACCAAATTTCGAGGGTCCGGTCCGAGAGGATCGGGCCTTCGTCCTTTCTCCGCCGGTGCCGAGAAATCCCGTGTGATCAGGCCAACAATCCGACTGACATGAGCCCAATCATCGGGTCGTCGAGTCGCGACGGGAATTTCAGCGCTCGAGCGTCCTGTTGTGCTCGATTATGG
This sequence comes from Ilumatobacteraceae bacterium, assembly GCA_031373785.1. GTDB lineage: Bacteria > Actinomycetota > Acidimicrobiia > Acidimicrobiales > Ilumatobacteraceae > JAENVT01. The sequence continues at coordinate 2,605 of JANMNE010000358.1, read as the reverse complement.
CGTGATGGACGACGGGTAGCCCGTGAGCGAGGGTGTCCCACAACACGTCGAGATCGACTTCGGGGTGGTCGTGCGCCACCTTGTCGCGCATGCCCTTGACGGCTTTCCAAGGGACACCGGGTATCGAATCGAGAAGTGTGTCATCGATACCTTTGGCGGCCTCGCCGATCTCGCTAATGATGTTCTTCGCTGCTCGGATCAGCAATGGGTCAGACACGAACCGTTGATGGCCGGCTTCCACGAGTCGGGCTGCATCGGTGGTGGCAGTAAGGATGTCGGCAAGACGTTGCTGGCCTGTTCTCACAGGGCGACAGCTTCGTCGGCGATGTGTGCCAGGCGTCCGCGGACGGCGCCCGAGGTGAGCACGTCCACGTCGTGGCCGAGCAACTCGACCAATTCATCATGGAGCGCGGCAACATCGAACAAGGTGCGCCCGGGCTCGAGGTCGACCAGGAGGTCGATGTCGGAATCGCCGCCGGACTCCCCTCTGGCCACCGAGCCGAACACCCTCGGCCGGGTGGCGCCGTGGCGCATGCACGCTGCTTCGATGGCCCGGCGGCGCCGTCGAAGCGAAGCCAACGTGACCCTCCTCGGGTAGCGGACCGGGGCGAATGAGACGTCGAGAGCAACACCGGCTGCCTCTGCCAGTCGAGCGAGCGTGGCCAACGACGGCACCTTGCGACCGCTCTCATAGTTGGAAATCGCCGACTGGGCCATCCCGGCGCGGACGGCGAACTCGTGCTGCGACAGCCCAGCGTTCGATCGAAGTGCTCGCACCAACGCTGCTGGATCCGCGTCCTCCATATACAAAAGTATATGCCTACGCTATGCTCGTGTCACGGAGGTCCGGCGTGTCGTGAGGAGCATGGCTGTAGGGAAGCCCTACAAAGACGGCAGGACTCAGACGCACGTGACCTCCCGGCGTTATTCGCCACCGTAGATTCGCACGAGGTCGATCAACTCGACGTCGTGCCGTTCGTTGGCTTCGTTGGTGAGGTTGCGGTCGAATCCCGAAGAGGAGAAGAAAAGGAGCTTTGCCGACGCGGCAGACGGGCGCTTGTCGGCTACGAGGCCACGGACTCGTTCGAGGCGGTGCAGATCGCCGATCGTCCGTTTGGCGTTCGTGTGTTTGGCCTCGCCGAGACAGAGGACCACCTCGGCGCCGCTCGGGTCTCTGCCGAGGACAACGACGTCGATCTCGTGCTGTGTTCGCCCTTTTGAGTCGTTGACCACGGCGGGTCCGACGGTGGCTGCTCGGCCACCGACGGTTTCATCGGCTGCGAACCGGAACGTGAATTCGCGGGCGATCTCCTCGAAGTGCGGTCCGAGCACGTGAGTGGCGAAGCGAGGCTGTGCGTCTCTCCACGCATCGAGCGTGCGACGTTCTTCGAACCGTGCGAGGTCGCGTCGCGTCACGACGTGGTGGAAGCGAACGATGGGATCGGCGAGGCGGTAGATGGGCCGACGGGAGCGCAGGGCATCGTCGGGGCGGCTCACGAAGCCTGCTTGTTCGAGTGCGGTGAGCGGGTGCTGCACGGCACGTTGCTCGCGACCGAGGGCGGCTGCGATGGTCGCCTGGCTGGTGTGGCCCTCGGCGATGGCGGTGATGACTGAGTGGTAGAGCGCACGATCTGGCAACGACCGCTCCTCTGTGAGCAAGTAGTCGTCTTCGCGGAACAACGCACTGGCCGGGTTCAACGGACCAGCGGCGAGCCACTTCGCAACGTCGGCCGGTCGCTTCGGTACTGCAGCCGGCAACAAGTCGCGATAGCCGGGGGTGCCGCCGAGGACGGCATTCACGAGGAACGCTGTCGGTGGATCGGTGACCCCCCAGAACCCCGCGGTGGTTCGAAAGTCGAAGGCCCGGATGACGACATCGAGTGAGGCGCGGCCACGCAGGGCTTGGTTACCGGTGAGAAGGCCGGCCATCGCCGACAGCGCCGATCCGCACAGCACCAGCCGCAGCGGCGCCCCTCCATCTCGCGACTTGTCGATTGCTCGCTGCAGCACAGAGGGCAGCTCGGGGGAGTGGGCGAGTAAGTACGGAAACTCGTCGAGGACCACAAGCATTGGCGATGTCTTCGATGGCAGTTCGCTCAGTGCCCCGACCGCCGCGTCCCAGTTCTCGAGCGCGAGGCGTCCGCCGGGTACTTGGAGGTGTTCGCCGAGAGCTGATCCAAGGCTGGCGAGTGCTTGGCTTCGTTCTTCCTCGACAGCCTGGAAGTAGAAGCCACCAGCCGACTCGGCGAGTCGACGAAGCATGAACGACTTACCCTGTCGGCGACGGCCTCTGACGAGCGCGAGTTGAATCCCGGGACCGGTCCCAGTGGCGAACGCGCTGAGGTCCTGCCACTCGGACACTCTGTCGAACAGGTCGGGTGGTCGTTCCATCGGAACTAATACTAGACAGAGTTTGTATAAGTCCGCCACGTACCTTTGCGTACCTGCGGAGTTCGTTAGGCAAGGATTGCCTCGCTGAGCTCGCGGATGGTCAGTCCGTGGATCACGACTCCGTCGCGGTGGATGTCGCGCCACAGCTGCTTGTTGCTGCGTAAACGTGATTGTGCCTCGCTGGCGCTGACCTCGAGGATCTGGACTGTGTTGC
>JANMNE010000335.1:0-3538 GCA_031373785.1 Ilumatobacteraceae bacterium | reverse complement strand
GGCATCGCGGCGAGGCTAGTGGTCGACGAGGCGATGCCCCTGCCCTGCGAGGCCTCGTCGGTACACTCTGGCCGGCATGGCTCTCCGATCGGCGTTGGCATCACGCAATCTGCTGTACCTGCTCTCGCTGAAAGAGCTCCGCACCCGGTACAAGAAGTCCATTCTCGGGTGGGCATGGAGCCTGCTCAATCCGCTGACCCAGATGGTGATCTTCTCGATCATCTTCCTGAAGGTCTTCATCCAGCCGGCGCCAATCGGGCATCCGAGTGACCTCAAGAACTTCCCGCTGTTCTTCCTGTGCGGGTTGCTGCCCTTCAACTTCTTTTCGATCTCGGTCGGCGTGTCGATGGGCAACGTGCAAGGCGGTGCCGGCCTGATCAAGAAGGTCCAATTCCCGCACGAACACCTGGTCTTTTCCGTGGTGATCGCCCAGTTCGTGACGATGCTGATCGAGTTTGTGGTGCTGTCGGTCGCGCTGGTCATCGCCGGCAACATGGTGTTGCAGTGGATCCCCGTGCTGCTGCTGATCCTGCTGATGCTGGCGATGTTCACCACCGGTTTGGCGCTCATGCTCTCTGCAGCCAACGTGTTCTTCCACGACGTGAACTACCTGTGGGGAATCGTTGCGCAGTTGCTGTTCTACGCGTCGCCGATCATCTACGACGCCAACAATCCAAAGATCCCGAAGTCGCTGCGGATGATCTCCGCGCACGGCCCGACAGGCAGCTTCATCACCGGCGTCAGGAACGTGATGTACGACCTCACGATGCCGTCGTGGCGCAACTTCGCGGCGATGGCCGTGTACGCGACGGTTTCATTCACGTTCGGTACGTTCGTCTTCACCAAGCTCTCACCGCGCTTTGCCGAGGAGATGTAGCGATGAGCGATGTCGTCCTCGAGGTGGACCACCTCACCAAGACGTTCCGTATCCACCGTGAACGCGCCAACTCGCTGAAGCAGCGGATCGCCGCAAAGGGGCGCAATCGCTTCGACGAGTTCATTGCCCTGGAAGACGTCACGTTCGACGTCAGCGAGGGCGAGGTGTTCGGCGTGATCGGCCACAACGGCTCGGGCAAGTCGACCCTGTTGAAGTGCATGGCCGGGATCCTGCAACCCAACAAGGGTTCGGTGCGGGTGCATCGCCGCATGTCTGCGTTGCTCGAGTTGGGGGCCGGCTTCCATCCCGAACTGACCGGGCGCGAGAACGTGTTTCTCAACGCCGCGATCTTGGGAATGGGTCGCCGCGACATCGCCACCCGGTTCGACGAGATCGTCGACTTCTCCGGCTTGGAGCCTTTCATCGATCAACCGGTCAAGACCTACTCGTCGGGAATGTACGTGCGGCTGGCCTTCTCGGTGGCGATCAACGTCGACCCGCGGCTGCTGATCATCGACGAGGTGCTGGCCGTCGGCGACGTGACCTTCCAGAAGCGCTGCCTCGAGAAGTTCGTCGAGTTCCGCAACGACGGGCGCACCATCGTGCTGGTGACTCACGACCTCGCCAGCGTGCGCAACATGTGCGATCGGGCGATCTGGCTCAAGCAGGGGCACGTCAGCGGCGAGGGAGACCCGAAGAGCCTGGTCGAGGCCTACACCGACAGCATGCTCGGCTCGAGCCCTCACGACGAGACGGGCAGCAGTCGCCGCGGCTCGGGCGAGGTGCTGATCAACGGCGTCGAGATGTTCGTCGGCGACAGCACGAGCCCCGTCACCCGCTGCCAGACCGGTGACACCGTTCGCTTCCGGTTGTCGTACACCGCGGTCAAGGCCGTGCCCCGACCGATCTTTAGCCTGATCATCGACACGCTCGGCGGTGCAACGGTGTCGTCCCCGTGCACGCGTGATGTCGGCCTGATTCCCGACTCGGTCAGTGGCGAGGGCTGGATCGATGTCGTCATGCCCGACGTCAGCCTGCTGCCCGGCGCCTACGACGTGCACACCGCGGTGCATGATTTCAACCGCCAGCACGAGTACGACTACCTGCACCTGGCCACACGGTTCGACGTGACCACCGGGAAGCCCTACGAGTCGTCGGGCCTCGTGACGCTGCGTCCCGAGTGGCAGTTCAGCTAGCGATTGCCTTCCCGCCGCAAGGTCGCCGCCGGTCATGCGGCCAGCGCCTGTGGTGGGCCGTGACACATGGTGGTGCCGTCCGGGAGGTTGATCGTGAGGGTGCGGTCGGTAGCGAGCGAAAGTTTCCATCTGCCCTCGTGGGCGCAGTGATGATGCTTGGTGCACAACGGCAACAGATTTTCGATGTCCGTCGGGCCCTGGTGGCGGAAGTAGACCAGATGGTGAATGGCCAACTGATCCCACGTGACGCAACACCCGGGGATGGCGCAGGTGCGGTACATGGCGCGCAATGCCCGTCGTTGGGCGGGTGATGCCAGGCGGGTGATGCTTCCGAGGTGGAGGTGGACGCCGTCGGCGCCGACGATGATCGGGGTGATGTCGGCGACGCAGGCCATACGGCGGATCGTCTCAATCGGCAAGTCGATCGGCAGTCCGCAATCGATCACGGTGCCGTCGTGGGCGCCGGCGACCAGGGTTGTGGCGTCGATCAGGATCGACATGTCGACCGCGCCGGGTTTGGCACCGGTGACGTCGACGACAGCGACCATGGCGAGGGCGCGGAGGTGGTGTTGTTTGTCGAGCAGGTCGCGTGGTGCGGTGTCGGGCACGGTGTCGTGGAACAGCTTCTCGACCGTCCTGGTTAGCCGGTTGTGCAACCTGGCGCCTGTTTCGGGGTCGAATTCGCCGTGGAGACACCACATCCCGCTGGCCTTGTCGACCCACGTCTTCAAATAGGTGGCCTGTTGTTGGTGGCGGAGCCGTTCGAGCCCGTCGCTGCGTTGGGTTCGCAGCACCTCGGCACGCACCGTGCGGGCGAACTCGCCCGGTGTCGAGCGGCGAGCCACACCGGCCAGGAACTCGGAACGGGCGGCAAACCGATCTTGGTCGTCGACATCGAGTTTGGCGAACGCCGAGGCGACGACGTCGACATGAGCCGCAGACACGAAGCCTTCGGCGAGCGCCTCACCGAACTCGGGCATCGACTCGATCGTCGTCGCTCGCTTGAACGGCTCCATCGCCTGGCCGAGCGACACCCTGGTCGCAGTGGCGACCACATGCTCGGGAGAGATCGCCGGGGACTCCAACGCCAGAGCCGCCAATTGTCGGGCGACAGCAATCTTGCCGGCCTCGGCCCAGGCGACCACACGCGACAAACCGTGCAGCACCTCCGTGCAACACTCGACGTCAGCGGTGGCGATGTCGGTAGCGGCCAGTTGCCTGACCAGTTCGACGACCTCGGACGACTTCATGATCGAACACTAGTTCGACCATGAACTCCTGTCAACAGGTTTTCTGGGACTTTCCAGCTATCTACCATGTCGCACTGAGATCACCGACGGAGACGGCGAATGACGCCGCGAACCAGGCCGGAGAGACCTCGGCGCGCCGGCATGACGGTAGGTGGAGGGGGCTCGCAGCGCACACGCACAGGCGTCGGATTGGCGATCACATCGGCGATGAGGTC
>JANMNE010000329.1:0-10039 GCA_031373785.1 Ilumatobacteraceae bacterium | reverse complement strand
ATACCCCCCTTGGGTATCTAGTCGAGCAGATCGACTGGATCGTCGAAAGCAGGAGAGAGCCGTGGCCATCGAGTCGTTCAACGTCGTCGGAATGAGCTGCGGGCACTGCGTCGCATCAGTGACCTCGGAGGTGTCGAAACTCCACGGGGTGACCAAGGTCGACGTCGACCTCGTCGCAGGGGCTGTAACCGTGGAGTCCGACGAGCCCGTTGATCGTGCTGCGTTCGCGCAGGCGATCGATGAGGCCGGGTTCGCCGTGTCGCAATGAGAACACGCTCGAGGCTGGGCCTCTACGGACTGGGGGTCGTTGCCGTGTTCGGCATCGCTGCAGCCGTTGGTGCCGGTCTCGGGCCGATCGACGTGGGTGCTTCGCCGAGTCATTCGTCGATGCCTGATACCTCGGCGATCGTAGGCGGGACCGAGATGTCGGGGCTTGCAGTGGCGGCTGCGGGCTACCGGCTCGTCCTGGGCAGCGATGTCATCGACGCTGGGGGCCAATCGTCGTTCACGTTCAGGATCGAGCGCGACGATGGCTCAGCATTGGTCCGGTTCGACGATCTTGACGAACGGAAGTTGCATCTCATCGTGCTGTCCCGCAACCTCGTCGACTACCACCACCTCCATCCGGTGATGGACGCGGACGGTTTGTGGCAGGTGGAGGTGCCACCCCTGGCCGCCGGTTCGTACCGTGTGTACGCGGACTTCAAGCCTCACGGCGGGGAACAGATCACTCTGGCATCCGACGTTGCCGTGCCCGGCTCCGTTGCGCCCGCCAGCATCCCGACGGTCTCCTCACAGGTCGATGTCGGCGGTTACTCCGTCTCGCTGACCGGTCATCCAGTGGTGGGGGAGAGCACCCTGACATTCGAGGTGTCCCGCAATGGAACGGCGGTCGTGACCGAACCGTACCTGGGGGCGGCCGGGCACCTGGTCGTGATCCGCACAGGCGACCTCGGCTACCTCCACGTCCATCCCGTCGAGACCACTCAACGGGGACCGGTCTCGTTTACCGCGCCGTTCCCGACACCCGGCAAGTACCGGTTGTTCTTCGACTTCTCCCACGCCGGCTCGGTCCGCACGGCATCGTTCACCGTCGACGTCACGACCCACACGCCATGAGCACCAACACCGCTGAGCCGATTGCTCACCAGGTGCAGTTGGATATCGGCGGGATGACGTGCGCGTCGTGCGCAGCACGGATCGAGAAGCGTCTCAACAAGCTCGAAGGTGTCTCCGCATCGGTCAACTACTCCACCGAGAAGGCCAAGATCATCCTCACCGATGACTCGCTGTCGCCCGAGGACCTGATCGCCCAGGTCGAAGGTGCCGGATACACAGCCACCGTGCAACGCCCGGCCCACATCGCCGCTTCGCCGAGGTCCGTGGATGCTGTCGCTCCTGCTGACCCCACCCGCGCACTCCGGCAACGCTTGATCGTCTCAGGGGTGTTGTCACTGCCGGTGGTCCTCTTGGCGATGGTGTCGTCGTTGCAGTTCGATGGGTGGCAATGGCTGTCACTCACTCTGGCGGCCCCTGTTGTCACGTGGGGAGCGTGGCCGTTCCACCGGGCAGCGTGGGCGAACCTGCGTCATGGTGCGGCGACGATGGACACGTTGATCTCGATGGGAACTTTGGCGGCGTTCGGGTGGTCGTTGTACGCACTGTTCCTCGGTGACGCAGGCGAACTGGCGATGCGTCATGGGTTCTCGCTCAGCCCACAGAGAGGCGCTGGATCGAGCCAGATCTATCTCGAGGTCGCTGCCGGTCTGACGGTGTTCATCCTCGCCGGCCGATACTTCGAGGCCCGCGCCAAGCGAACCTCCGGCGCGGCGCTGAGAGCGTTGCTCGAGCTCGGGGCGAAAGACGTTGCGGTGATCCGTGGTGGGACAGAGGTACGTATCCCCATCGAGCAGCTGGAAGTCGATGATCGATTCGTCGTTCGACCCGGGGAGAAGATCGCAACCGACGGTGTTGTCGAGGACGGTGCGTCCGCCATCGACGTCTCATTGCTGACGGGAGAGCCTGTGCCCGTCGAAGTCGGTCCGGGTGACGCAGTCGCCGGGGCAACCGTCAACGCCGGCGGGCGACTGCTCGTGCGGGCAACACGAGTCGGCGCCGACACAGCGCTGGCGCAGATCGCCCGACTCGTCGAAGATGCTCAGACGGGCAAAGCGCAGGTGCAGCGTCTCGCCGACCGTGTCGCCGCGGTGTTCGTCCCCGTCGTGATCATGTTGGCAGCGGGCACGCTTGGCTTTTGGCTCACGGCTGCCGCCACTGACAGCGCCGCAACGGCCTTCACCGCGGCGGTCGCTGTGTTGATCATTGCTTGCCCCTGTGCCCTGGGGTTGGCCACTCCGACGGCGCTGATGGTCGGCACCGGCCGCGGAGCGCAACTGGGCATTCTGATCAAGGGCCCCGAGGTCCTCGAATCGACGAGGCGCGTCGACACCATCGTGCTCGACAAGACCGGAACCGTCACGACAGGCCGCATGGCTCTCGTCGATGTCGTGCCCGCAGCCGGGAGCGATGTCGAGGAGGTGCTGCGGTTGGCCGGATCCTTGGAGGACGCCTCTGAGCATCCCATTGCCAAGGCGATCGCCAGCGGGGCGCGCGAGCGCGGCGTCAGCCTGGTGCCCGTCGAGTCGTTCGGCAACACCGAAGGGCTCGGTGTCCAAGGAGTCGTCGACGGGCATTCCGTCGTGGCGGGACGCGAGCTATTCCTCGACGACTGGTCCCTCCATCTCGACGACGATCTTCGCGCCGCTCGCGACACCGCGGAGGATGCTGGTCGCACACCAGTGTTCGTTGGCTGGGACGGAGCCGTCCGCGGCATGCTCGTGGTAGCCGACACCATCAAGGACACCTCAGCCGAGGCGATCGCCGGCCTTCGGCGCCTTGGACTGTCACCGGTGCTCCTCACGGGCGACAACGGTCGAGCGGCGAGGAACGTCGCGGCGCAGGTCGGCATCGACGATGTCATCGCCGAGGTGCTGCCGGCCGACAAGGTCGATGTCATTCGTCGGCTGCAGGCCGAGGGTCGAGTTGTGGCGATGGTCGGTGACGGTGTCAACGACGCCGCCGCGCTTGCTCAGGCCGACCTCGGACTTGCCTTGGGCACCGGCACCGATGTTGCCATCGAGGCCAGCGACCTGACACTGGTCCGCGGCGATCTCCGCGCGGCCGTCGATGCGATCCGCCTCTCGCGCCGCACGCTGGCGACCATCAAGGGCAATCTGTTCTGGGCCTTCGCCTACAACGTTGCCGCGTTGCCGCTTGCTGCCGCTGGGATGCTCAACCCGATGCTGGCCGGCGCGGCAATGGCGTTCTCCAGCGTGTTTGTGGTCTCCAACAGCCTCAGGCTTCGCCGTTTCAAGTCCGTGAGCGGCGCAGTATGACCACGACCTCTCGAACGAAAGGAGCGTGAAGGTGGCCGCATACGACATGCAGAAACCCGATATCGCCAAACGGCTCGCTCGCATCGAAGGCCAGGTCCGGGGCATCGCCCGGATGGTCGAAGAAGACCGGTATTGCATCGACGTCCTCGATCAGATCTCGGCGATCACCAAGGCTCTCCAGCAGGTCTCGATCGGCTTGCTTCACGATCATCTCCAGCATTGCGTCGTCGATGCTGTCGACGGGGGTCAAGCACAGGAGAAGCTCGAAGAAGCCACGGCCGCGATCGCACGACTGGTGCGCAGCTGACACCCAAGGCGACGAGTAGTCGACGCGTATGAACGGGCCAACGGAGGAGGCTCAGCCTCCGCCCAGCTCCCACGTCGCCTCAACGGGCTCCGGCAATCCCGAGATACGCAGGGTGGCAGTGCCTTGTGCCGGTCCCTTGGCGGTGAACTGAAGCTGACCTGAGCGATGATGGCCTCCGGGACCGTCCCCTGTCCATCCTTCGACGACCCATGCCGTCCCACCGACGTCGAGTTGTGAGGCCGTGGTGAGGTCCAGTGAAAGATCCGCCGAATGTGTGTCGAGAACAATCGTGAACTTGGCACCTGAGGCGTCGAGCTCCGTAGGGGTGATCTTGACCTCGACGGCGCCGGCATCGACCGCTCGGACGGCAAGAGCCGATGCGGCTGAAGGACTCGCAGAAGAACTGCTGCAAGCGGCGAGTATCCCCGAGACCACGAGTACGAATGGAACTAGGTATCGATGTCGACGTGTCATATCAGTGCTCCCTGGTTGTGATGCTTCATGTAACCGAGCTGCCGGGCAACGAGAACCACAGCGACGGCGTTGATCGTGATGCCGACGAGCATGAACGGGATGCGGTAGTCGGTGAGGAAACCAGCCGCGCTCGCAGCACCGATCACCGGAAGGAGCTCGGCCAGATGGTGCGCGCAGCATGCGATCATGCCCGCCGTCGATGCGCCGGCACCAACCCCTGCGGTGAGGGCAGCTCTCCGTCCGTGTCGGTGGCGGTGTCGCAGCTCTGAGACCAAGGCGACCTGGGTTCCGAAGCCGACCAAGATTGCTGCGAGATAGAACCGATCCTGTCGGAGTTGGTCAGCGAGGTGGTTCCATGAGCCAGATGCGGCCCGAACGACCACGACGTAAAAGAGGGCCATAGCTGCCAGCGCGATCAGCCCATGACGAATGCTCCGTCCAGCGATCGGCCGGCCATCGGGCGAACTCAAGTGACAGGCCGGATCTGGTGCGACTTCAGTACTCGTCACTGTCATAGCTCGCTCCCCGAATCAATCGGATCGGCGAGCGGAATGACGACCACTGGCACCCGGGCGTGGCGGGCGAGATGCTGGCTGACAGACCCGAGCACCGCGCTCAGCAATCGATTGTGGCCGCCGGCACCCACGACGATGAGATCTGCACTAGCGCCGGTGAGGCGGTCTCGGGCGTCGCCGCGAAGGACCTCGGTGGTGAGCGTGATTTCGCCGTCGCGTGGCAGGGCCTCGATCCTTGCGAGTTCGCGGTGCACGAACCGCTCTGCGCACGACTCGTCGTCCGGGTCGACGAGCCCGGCCTCGATCATGGCCGGCGACGGTTGCCAGGCATGGGCGAGGGTGACGGTGTCACCAGACCGAGCGTGTGTGATAGCCCAGCGGACCGCCGCGTGGGAGGCGACCGAGCCGTCAATGCCTACGACGATTCGCTCAGGCCGATGGAGAATGGTGGTGGTCATGGTCGTGACTCGGCGAGGAAGACTGGGTGTCGGCTGTGTCGCCGAGGTGGTTCATGCCGCGCATCATCAACGCCATCATCGCGGTGCAGAGAAACGCTGCGAACAGGAAGCTGGGGCTGGCGACTCCAGTTGCCACGAGTACGACTGCGATGATGATCATCGGAATGCAACAGATCATCATCATCCAGCCGTGACCACCGTGACCACCGTGGCCGGCGTTCATCGGTCGCTCCGCATCGAGCTGGGCACGAAGCCGAGCTTCTGGTACAACGGGCAGTGACCGAGCGCACCGGTGACGATGAGGTCGAGCCCGGCGGCTGCGAGCAGCACTTCGAGGATCACGGCAAGTCCGGATCCCGCGCTGGTGAGTAGCACGATCGCCGCGATAATCGCCGCCGTGCCGAGGACAATGCGCCCCGCTCGTTCGCCTGGTGTGATGTTGATACTGAGGTGGTGAACCTTCGGGCGTGTTGGCGGGAAGGCGTGGTTCTGCACGTTCATGGCGTGGTCCTTTCTTGCCCGTTGTGGTGGGCGTGGAGGGGTTCGGTGGAATCTGATCCGTTCTTGTGGTGATGGCCGTGCATGCCGCACCCACCATGACGATGCATGGCGAGCATTGCGACCACGAAGACGATCCATAGCCAGTTCGCTGCGAGGAAGTTGATCATCGCGACTCCTTTCATCTGCGACGATCATCTGCCTGCGCTGCGTTTACCGCATCCGCCCCGGCTACCGATTGAAGATGCGGTGCTCTACTGAGGCCTTGTGCCCGCCGACCGCGTTTGGGGGCGGGCAGGGCTCGTGGATGCAACCGAGCGCGGTGCGCATTTCGGCACTGAGTCCTTCGGCGACATCGTCTCGGGCGATCCAGCCTCCGGCGCCATCGCCGAGCGCCAAGGTCATGTACGCCGGATCCGGCTCCGGGCCAATAACAACGATTCGCTCCGTTGGGAAGTCATCAGATTGGCCACAGCAGCACTGTGGAAAGGCTGCGCCGTCGATGATCACGAGGTCTGGCGTGAGGTCGTGCATCGCGGTTGGGAGATCCCCGTCGAGCAGACAGGGCTGCCAACAGCCGTGTTCTCGTTCGAGGAGCTCGAGGATCATCCGGCGCATCGCTGGGTGGGCGATCGCGATCAACACCCGGGGGGAGGCGTCGCACACAGGGCAGTAGTCGCCGGTCACGGAGCAATTATGGCCTCCTATTCGCCGACGAGCATCCGTTGAAACTACCGAGTCTTTCCTACGGCTTCTTCAGATCGGGGGAGAATCTCCATCGAGTAGGCCAGCGTCACGGGCAAAGCGGACGAGTTCGGCACGACTACGAATGTCGAGCTTCTGTTGGATGTGTGCTCGATGAGTCTCGACTGTCCGTACTGAGACGAACAGTTGGGCAGCGATCTCAGGGTTGGTCAACCCCAGCGCGACACAACGCAGCACGATCGTTTCGCGCTCGGAGAGGTCGCCTCCCGGCCCGTGCGGTCGCGGATGCGACAAGCCCGGCGTGAGCAACGCGGCTCCGAGAATCGGATGCACGTACTGGCGGCCGGCCGCCACCTGCCGCACTGCCTCGACAAGCTCGACATCGGCCGCGTCCTTCAGCATGTACCCGTCCGCCCCCGCTTCGAAGGCTCGGCGCAGATAGGCGACGTCGTCGTGGACCGTGAGGATCAGAACACGGGTCTTCGGGCTCACGTGGCGAACATCGGCCGTTGCGGTGATGCCACTCCCATCGGGCAACCCAAGGTCCATCACGAAGACGTCGGGTTGTTCCGCCTTGGCGAGTGCGATTGCCTGTTCGACGTTGCCGGCCTCGCCGACAACGAGGAGATCTGCCTGCTCGTCGAGAATGCGTCGAAGTCCGCTGCGGACGACGCCGTGATCGTCGCACAGCGCTACTCGGAGCACTTTGGCCTCAGACAAGTGGAATCTCCAACACGATCGTCGTTCCTGAACCTGGGACAGATGCGACGCTCACCGTGCCCCCGACAATCTCTGCTCGTTCGCTCATCCCCTGGAGCCCGAGGTGTCCTTGTGCAGGCTCGGTCGGGTCGAAGCCGATCCCATCGTCTTCGACGAGCGCGCGGAGCCGTCCGGCGGCTGCGGTGACTGCGACGCTGGCATTGGTTGCCCGGGCGTGGCGAACGACATTGGTGAGTGCTTCCTGCACAACCCGGTAGACCACGGTGGCGATTTCGGAAGTCACCTTGGCGAGCTCCGGCGCCGAATCGACCACTGCATCAACGCTCACGCCGGATCGTTCGCTCGTGTCGGCGACAAGGCGCGCCAGCGCCGGCGCGAGACCGACATCGTCGAGCACCGTCGGCCGGAGTTCGAACGCTAGGTGACGGGTTCGGCGAAGTGCATCGCCGACGAGTTGTCTCAGCTCGCCCACTCGCCGAGACGTGTCGTCGCCTACGTCGGTTCCTTGCTGCGCAGGCGATTCGATCAAGTGCAGGCCCAGGAGAACCGACGTAAGTGCCTGCCCGATGTCGTCATGCAGGTCGCGCGACACGCGCGCCCGCTCAGACTCTTGCGCAGCGATCACCGCTGACAAGACCGCTCGACGGGCACGCTCACTGGCCTCAGCTGCGACCTGCCCTGAAACGGCCTCGGCTCGGGCGCGTTCAACGCTAACCAGCTCGGCGCTCTCGATGGCGCTTGCTGCGAACGCTGCCAGCGCCATGACCAGTGCCTCGTCGTCCTCGCTGAACTCAGTGCCGTCGCGCTTGTCCGTGAGGTAGAGGTTTCCGAAGCGGCGACCGCCACGGCTGATCGGCGCGCCCAGGAACGAGCGCATGGACGGGTGATGCTCGGGAAACCCGCACGAACGAGGATCGCGACTGATATCAGTCACGCGGATGGGCCGGTCAGTGACGATGACCTGACCCAACAGACCTCTTCCCCGAGGCAAATTGCCGATCCGCTCAACGGTCTCGGCGTCGAGCCCATGGTTGACGAATGACGTGATCACCCCGTCAGCGTCGTACACGCCGAGTGCCGAGTACTGCGCTCCCGCAACCTCGGCCGCGCCCTCCACGATTCGCTGGAGCACACCATGGAGGTCGTGTTCGCTGGCTACATCAAGCGCCCGGTCCAAGAGAACTCTCAGCCGCGCGGGCCACGGGTCCAAACCCGCTCTCTCCTGGCTGAACGCGAACTCCGACATGCTGTAGTAAAGGGTACAGGGGCGAGGATCACCCCTGTACTGGGTTCGGGGGCTGACCTTGTTGGCACTCATCCACCGCGGGCAAGCATCCGGTCAATGTCCTGCTCGTGGCTTTCCAGAGCATCGAGGTAAGCCGAGGACCGCATCATCTGCCACATCGGATCGCGGTTCATCAGCTCGTTCATTGAAGCGTCAAGACTCGCGCGCATCTGATCCATCATCGAATCATGCAGCTGAATCATGTTCGGAGGATTGACGACGGCAGTCGGCTCGAGTGGGCTAGCCGGCGCGTCACTCTGAACGGGCAGCGATGCTGCGGTTGCGGTGATGGTGAACAGGCGGATGCTGACCGCGACGAGCACCAGGTGGACCATCGGTCGGTACGGTGGGTTTGCCGGCACGAGGGCGAACTCCTTGGCCGGGTTGACTCGTCGATCTGCGACAGGCGATGGCGATGCCAACCCCCACGCCGGTCAGCAACACCCCGGCAATCAGGAACGGCAGGTCGGCGTGCTTGGCAATGAGGGAGCCGCCAACCACAGGACCGAGGAACTGGCCGAGGCTGCTGGCCGAGCTCTTCCAGCCCAGCGCGACTCTCGTCGACGTGCGCTGTCCGATTGTGACCAGTGCCGAGAGGTTCGGGATGACGAGCGCGGCGCCGGCGGCCAATATTGAAACCATTGCCAACACGACCGGATACGACGTCGTGGACAGGAGTGCGCTGATACCAATGCCCATCAGAGCGAATCCAATGGCGACCTGTGCCAGTGGCCCTGCGACTTTGGTCATCAAGGCCGACGCGGGGACCTGCAAGGCCATGACCACACCACAGACGATGAACGCCACGCTTGTCTGCCCGGCAGAGAGCGACAGGCGATCGCGCGCATAGAGCACGAACGTTCCTTCGAAGATGGCGAGGCCGTATTGGGCTGTCGTCACGAGGCCGAGCAATGTTCTCAATCGTGGAATGCCGTCGCTTCCCCTGTTCCCAACTTCGGGGGTCACGTTGGTTGACGTTGGAACCGGGGCGAGCCTGGTCCGGGCGTACGCGAGGATCGTGAGGGTCAGCGCCGCGCTGAAGATGAACGGGATCGAATAGCCGTCGATCCGGAAGGGGCCAGCCCCGATGTCTATTCCGGGTTGGCTGAGTAGACCGGCCATTGCCGGTCCCGCGATCAGGCCGAGGCTGACGCTCGTGCCGAACCAGGCCATTCCTCGGGCGCGGCCCGTGTCGCTCGTCTTCTCAGTGACGTAGGCAGTTGCGGACACGATCAGCCCGGCGGCCGCGAGGCCACCAAGGAAACGCAGGGCGTACAGCAGCGGTAACGAGGCGGTCAGGCCAAACGCGGCCTGAGTTGCTGCGAGCCCACCGAGTCCTCCGACGAGCGTGTTTCTTTCACCGAGGCGGTCGATGACACGGCCAACGAATGGTCCAGCGATCAGCTGTGCGAGGGCATACACACCGGTGAGTAGTCCGACCTGGAATGCCACGGTCTCGGGCGAGGCGGAGGCGAGCGCGTCGATCCGCTGGAGATGATACGGCAAGACGATCAGGGTGCTGCCGTACCCGACCATCACAACGAACAGACACGCATACAACACACGAAGCTCGGGAGTTCGGGTGTCGTTGGAGCACTCCTTGACGCTCATGGCACGAGCCGGCGCTCCTGGTTCGCCGCGTCGCTCAGCTCGGCTGCGCGTGTTAGATCGCGACGAGTGAC
>JANMNE010000324.1:0-4477 GCA_031373785.1 Ilumatobacteraceae bacterium | reverse complement strand
TCGACCGAGTGAATCATGGACACCGATCCCTTCGGTCCAGAAGGGCAAGAAAGCCCAAGCGGCCCTCGACTTCGACGCAACCGGCGAGCGCCGCGAAGCCAACAGCTTGGTCAACGACATTCGTCGCGAGGTCGATCTGTGGCGCGCACGCAACTACCCCGGCGCAACACCCATCAAGCAATCGACGACGTGTATGCCAACGGTGTGACGACCGGCGGCGTCGATCTATGAACGCATCAGAATGCGCGATCACGCGCATCATGATGCATGGTATGGTGAGGTGATGAGGACCACCATTTCCCTTGATCCAGACATCGAAGCTGAAGTCGAGAGGCTCCGCCGCCAACAAGGTCTCGGGCTCAGCGAAGCCGTCAACTCGCTTGCCAGACGCGGCATGGTCCCCACCAAGCGCGCCAAGCGTTACACCATGAACCCGCGACCGCTCGGCCTCAAGATCGACGTCACCAACATCGCCGAGGTGCTCGACATGCTCGACGAGCCGGAACGCTGATGCTGCTCGATGCCAACATCCTGCTCTACGCAACAGACCCGGCGAGTCCCCTCGGGCCGCAGGCACAGCAGGTGTTCGTCGATGCACTCAACGGTACGCAGCGTGTCGCGTTCCCGTGGCAAACCATCGGGGCATTCGTGCGTATTGCGACCAACCCTCGCGCCTCTGCGAACCCGATGACCGGCGAAGAGGCGTGGGGCTGGGTCGAACAATGGCTCGCCCTCGATGTCACCTGGATCCCCCCGGCAACTGAGGCGACTGCTCGTGTCTACGGCGATCTCGCTCGTCAGACGAGCATCACTGTCAACCTCGTGCCCGACGCGATGCTGGCGGCGTTGGCCATCGAGCACGGTCTCGAACTGTGGTCGACCGATACCGATTTCGCCCGCTTCCCCAGCTTGCGCTGGCGGAACCCGTTGAAAGCGAACTGACGGGAACGATGGCTACCAAGAAGCCACCCGGCCCCACCCCGGTGGAGGCGATCGTGCACCCCGACAAGCGGAGTAACATCCCGACTGCGGGCGTGCAGGATTTTGTCGGCGCCGAGGTCGAGACGGTGCAACAGCTGCGCTGGCCTCGCGACCCAAGCCTGGACCAGCAGTTGGTGTGGAAGGGCACATCGATGTTCGGTCGGACGGCGATCAAGTCATCGTGGAAGTGAAGGGTGTCGATGTCTATGACCCGACCACCGGCATCGTTCGCAGCCAGCAGACCGATCAAATCGCCATGTGGATGATCGACACCAACTACAACGAGGAGAGCTTCTTCGTCCGCCACTGCTACTTCACCGGCGGCAACGACCCATACGCCAGGCTGAAGCGAGCGTTGAAAGCCGACATCGACGAAGAAGCCTGGGCCAGTCTCTACTCAACGGTGAGCCGGGCGTTCCCGAAGCCCGAGACCGGCAAGATCGCCGTGAAGGTGATCAACGACTACGGCGACGAAGTCATGCAGGTTTTCGAGGTGCACTGACGCCGTTGCCCCCGAGAGTTCAGCGCCTCACCAGATCAATCATCCAGACCACGAGAACCAATGTCCCGATGAAGGCAGCGACGGTGACGACGGCCGTCGACCCGCGTTGCACTCTCGGGCTTGTTGGCAGCGCTCGCCGAAACCAGATCGCAGACGCGACCAGGAGCAGTGCGGTAGGCGCCGCCCACAACACCGACGAGAACAAGGTCATCGCGTATGAAACGACCAGGAGCGCGGACGTCGCACAAACGGTCGCAACCACGAGGTCTTGGACGCTGTCCACCACTTGTCGAGGGATCTCTCCCCCAATGTCGATTTCACGACCATCCCGTCGTTGCACGTTTTCCTCGAGCTTCTTGCACGCTCGGGCGACCTCCTCTGCTGGCACGTCACCGAGAGTCAACGTTGCAAGACAATCGCGAAGGTCGGCCCCTGTACAGAACGTGACGCCGTCTATCTCAAACGGCTCGGGCCGGAGGTCACTGATGTCACCTCCATACAGAACCACGAGCGCGCGAACCTTGGATTTCGGTACTCCCAAACGCAGCCACACATCGTCCGCCGCCTCGCTGGCAGTCAGAGCCAACTTGGCGACATCGCGTTCCAGGTCGCTCCAGCTTGATCGAAACTTGGTCTCCACTGCGAAGAAGCCACCGCAGCCAAGCAATACGTGGTCGATGTCCGACTCTCGAACATCACATGGTTGACAAGTCGCCACCCGCCTATGCACAGCCGACGCAGCTCACTGGCGGTGAACACTTCCGCATTGATTCCGGCCATCTTGCCGGCCAGCCCACCGGTCGTGATCATCAGGCAGTAGACCCACCAAGCAGCGCTTGCCAACAACGCCCCGACCACGTAGCTGCGAATCTGCGATGGGACGAAGACTTCGACAAGTACGCACGCGAGGACGACGCCAAGGGCTATCCACGCAACGACGCGCCAATGCTTACGGAGCCATTGCTGCTGCAACCGGCGTACCTCTCGTCTCGACCAGGCTCCTGCGCGCCGATCACCTGATAACTCGCGAGAGCGATAGCGCGCGGCGACAGACGTCCGAGCACCGTCGGTGAGAGACATGACCGACCTCCGCGTCGTCGGCGAAGCGGAATAGCCCTCGTCACCTACGTATCGGCCGATGTTGCGCCGATCTTGAGCAAAAGCTGAAATCCCATGTTCCGTCGGACAATCGAATCTCATACGTCGACGGCCAGTGCAATCTGCCCACTGACGGTCATCTGCCTCCGCCCACTGATGGCCATCTGAACGCTGAGGTGGCCCGCCTATCGCGGCAAATAAAGCGCGGCATGAACGGCACATTTGGGACGCGAACTACCAGTGAATGGCCGAGAGATTTGCGGCATCGCGGTGGGAACCCAGTCGTCCATCGCGATCACCGGGTCGCTTCGAGAAATCGCAGCACGGCTTGCACTCGGCGGTCACCTTCGGCGACATCGGGTAAGTCGAGCTTGATGAGGATGGAACTCACATGGGTCTCGATCGTCTTGGCAGAGACGACGAGCGATTCGGTGATGGAACGGTTTGTGCGCCGGTCGCCATCAGAGTCAGGACCTCTCGTTCACGCGTACTGAGCCGAGACAGCGCTTCGTCCACTGATCACCGGGCCATCATCCGCTGGGACACGGCCGTTGTCTACGTCGCCGTCACGCTTGCGGGCGTGCTGCTGGCAGCCATCGGGGTAGCGCGGCGCTTGCCCTAATTGCTGGGGCCGCTATCGCGGCCGGGGTGGAATGCTCGCCACCTTGACCCGGCGACCAGCCGCACCGTTCCACGACTCACATCTGACGGGCCTCTGGTGGAAGTTCCTGATCACCGGACCAGCGCTCCTGGGAGCAGTCATCGTGGCCGCCGGCCTCGATGTGGAGGCCTGGTTCGTTGGGTTTGTGGTTGTTTTGGCGGCGATCGTCCGCCTCGCAATCGGTCACGTCCTCGGCGTTGCCCGTCTCGTCACGCGCCGCCCACCTTCGCCCGCATGACATCGACTCGGCGCGCGGCATCGTGCAGCGCGACAATCTGGCCGTGGCCGAACAACCGAGTGTGGCGACGAAATGGTGGGGTTGGATGCGGGTCGTGATTCTGGCGGGCGTCCCGGCAGGGATGCTCGTCGTCGGGGTCGGTTCGAGACTGGCGATGCTGCTGCTTCGGGTCACTTCACCCGAGACCGTCCGCGGTGTGGAAAGCGACGATGGTTTCATCATCGGCCGGTTCACAGTGGGTGGTTCGTACGCGCTGATTCAAATCGGCGCGTTCGTCGGCTTGCTCGGCGCGGCGCTGTACCTGTTGATCCGGCACTGGCTGCTCGGGCCGCACTGGTTCCGCTATCTGACGATCGGTTTGGGTTCCGGCGCGGTCGGTGGGTCATTTCTGCTCCACTCAGACGGTGTCGACTTCCGGGTGCTGCAACCAAGCTGGTTGGCAATGGCTCTGTTCGTCGCCGTTCCGGCGCTGTTCGGTATGGCCATCGGGCCCGCGGTGGAGATGATCGCGCGGCGCCCGATGCCCGCTGGATGGCAGCAGTTCGCTGCCCCCGCGGTGATCCTGGCGATCGGCCCGGCAGGCATTATCCCAGCGTTGTTCGTCGCTCCGGGCCTGTTCGTCTACGTGGCAGCGCAAACCCCGAGCCACGAGGTCAGCAAGCCGTTGCCCGCCGTGATCGGAGCGATTGTGCGCGCCTTGTGGCTAGCGATTGCGGTGGCCGGCCTACTCGCTCTCATCTCCGACATCCGAGCAATCAACCGACTCAACTGAACGCCGCCACGCCGACTACCCGATAAAGCGCAGCCCCAACAGACAGCCGACGCGCGACATACCGCCGGCTCCGGCCCCACGTTGGAGGCGTATCGGCACGATCTCCGCTGCTTCTTCGCCTGGGCGCAGTCGGTCGGCCTCGAGATGCTCGCGGCGACGCGTCCGCACATCGAACTGTTCCGTCATCACATGGAACAACGCGGGCTCGCAGCATCGACGATCGAT
>JANMNE010000299.1:0-14702 GCA_031373785.1 Ilumatobacteraceae bacterium | reverse complement strand
GCGCTGAACCCGCCGGCGATCGATGCCATCAGCAGCACCTGGCGGTCGTCGTGGCGCAGCTTCAACAGCCGGGCGCCGGTATCGGTGATCGCCGCGGACATCTGCACGGCTGCGCCCTCGCGGCCAACCGATGCACCGCAGAGGTGCCCGGCAACGGCACAGGCGAAGACCAGCGGGGTCACCCGGGCCGGCACGCCACCGTGCAGTGCCCGGGCCTCGCGAATGGCCAGCCGAGTTCCTCGCGCCGCGGTGCCCGCCAGGTAGGTGTAGACGATGCCGATCACCAGTCCCACCGGCGGCAGGAGCCACAACAGCCACCCATGGTCGAGGCGGGTGCGGGTGGCCCAGGTCAGGGCCTCCAGAAAGGCGTATGCGGCCACACCGGCCAACCCGCCGCTGACTGCTGTGAGCGCCAGCAGCCGGGCGAGACGTGTCACCGGACCACCATATTCGGCGGGCCTGTGACTTCAATGCGACACCCCTTCCGTAGAATGGGGCGATCATGACTGCGTCGCACGAGCTCGCCACGAACCTGCGTGTCTCGCTCGACCTCGACTCGTTGAATCCCGACCAACTCGATGCGGTCGTGCACCGTGGCGGCCCCCTGCTGGTCGTGGCGGGCGCCGGCTCCGGCAAGACCCGGGTGCTCACGCATCGCATCGCCCACCTGATCGACGAGGGCATGCCGCCGTCCGCGATCCTGGCCATCACGTTCACCAACAAGGCTGCCGAAGAGATGCGTCACCGCGTCGCCAGCCTGGTCGGCCCGGTCACCAGGGCGATGTGGGTCTGCACCTTCCACTCTGCCTGTGTCCGTATCCTGCGAGCCCACGGCGACCGGCTCGGCTACCCGCGCACGTTCAGCATCTACGACCAGGCCGACGCGCAGCGCCTGACGGGGTATGTCGTGCGCGACCTCAACCTCGACGCCAAGCGGTTCCCGCCACGCGCCGCGCACGGCCAGATCAGCCTGTGCAAGAACGAGTTGATCACCCCCGAGCAGGCGGTCGAGCGCGCTGCCAACATCTTCGAGCGCAAGCACGCCGACATCTACACCGACTACCAAGCGCGCCTCCTGAAGGCCGGGGCGATGGATTTCGACGACCTGCTGATGAAGACGGTCGAGCTGTTCCGTTCGCATCCCGATGTGCTGGCCCACTACCAACAGCGCTTCCAGCACGTGTTGATCGACGAGTACCAAGACACCAACATGGCGCAGAACGAGCTGGCCCTGGCGCTGGCCGCCGAGCATCAGCAGATCACGATCGTCGGCGATCACGACCAGAGCGTCTACCGATTCCGCGGCGCCGACCTGCGCAACATCGGCCAGTTCGAGGAAGCGTTCGACAACGTCACCACGATCGTGCTCGACCAGAACTACCGCAGCACCCAAGCCATCCTCGACGCCGCCAACGCCGTCATCACCAACAACCCCGGCCGCAAGGACAAGCAGCTGTGGAGCGAGCTGGGCACCGGCGAGCGGATCACCCGCTACCACGCCGAAGACGAGGGCGACGAGGCCACCTGGGTCGCCCGCACCATGCAGTCGTTGCAGAGCGATGCCACCTTCATGTGGAAAGAGATGGCCACCTTCTATCGAACGAATGCGCAGAGCCGGGTGCTGGAAGAGTCGCTCATGCGCTTCGGCATTCCGTACAAGGTCGTCGGCGGCACCCGTTTCTACGATCGCCGTGAGATCAAAGACGCGATGGCGTACCTGCGTGCGGTGGCCAACCCGGCCGACGAGATCAGCGTCAAGCGAGTGCTCGGCGTGCCCAAGCGTGGCGTCGGCGAGTCCAGCGTTGCCAAGCTCGACGCGCTTGCCGCGAGCACCGGCACGACGTTCGTCGAGGCGATGCGCCATGCCAGCGACGCCGGGCTCACGGGGTCTGCTGCACGCGGCGTCGAGTCGTTCGTCAGATTGCTCGACGACCTGGCACTGCGACTCGACGATGGGCCGGGCGACCTGTTGCAGGCCGCGTTGAGCGACAGCGGCTACCTGGCCGAGCTGGAGGCAGAAGGTTCCGTGGAGTCCGCAGGGCGGATCGAGAACCTCGGTGAACTGGTCGGCTCGGCGCGTGAGTTCACCCGCCTCGAGGAGTTCCTCGAGCAGGTGGCGCTCGTTGCCGACACCGACGATCTCGACGATGACAACCGTGTGGTGCTGATGACATTGCACTCCGCCAAAGGTTTGGAGTTTCCCGCGGTGTTCCTGGTGGGTATGGAAGAGGGTGTGTTTCCCCACAGCAGGGCGCTCACCGAACCGGTGGAGCTCGAAGAAGAACGGCGCCTGGCCTATGTGGGGATCACCCGCGCCCAGCAGCGCTTGTTCCTGGCCCATGCCTGGAGCCGCCAACTGTTCGGCAGCACCAACTACAACCCGCCATCGCGGTTCCTCGACGAGATCCCCGCGGAACTGATGGAGCAGGTAGGCGCCGTCAGCGGGCGCAGTTCGTACGGCCGGCAGAGCTACCGGGCCCGCGACGAGTGGTCGAACCCGCCTCCGTACCGCCGCGTTGATCGCGAGAACAACGGAGACGCCGAGCGTCATCGCGAGCGTGTCGTCGAGGCCGCACTCGTCGCCGGGCAGCGGGCGAAGCAGCCGTCGCCGTCGAACTCGCAGTTGATCGGTCTCCGACTCGGTGACGACGTCGAGCACCCGGCGTTCGGCGAAGGCGTGATCATCGACATCCGCGGCCAGGACGACAAGGCCGAAGCCACGATCCGTTTCCGCGATGCCGGCACCAAGCACCTCTCGCTTGCATGGGCACCCCTGAAGAAGCTGTAACGATTGTGACGATGGTCGAACACAGTGCCGAGACCCTGCGCAAGCGGCAGGTTCTGACGCGCCTGTGGGCAGGCATCGTGATCGCCTGGTCGGTGATCCGCACGGTCATCGTCTGGGCAGCGCTCGGCAGCTACGGGTTCAACCCGTGGATCTACCTGGGCATCGATCTGGTGTGCTCCACGATCGACGCCGTGACCACGCCCCGGATGGTGCTGTACTTCATCGACGACCGCTACAAGACGGCCGTGAAGTGGGGGATCGTGTCGCTCGTCGCCTACGTGATACCCGACGTCTACATCTTCGTCGGCACGCGGACCCTGCCGAAGAAGGTCATCGTGGTCCTGTGCATCGTGATCGTGGCGATGTTGAGCCTCGCTGTGCTCACGATCGTCCGCAAGATCCGCAAGGGCCGCGCCGAGCGCGCCGTGATCCGGGCGATGGCCACCATGTCCGGTCGTGCTTGAATTGGTGCCATGAAAGCAGCGATCCTCGTCGAAAGCCTGACCGGTCACACCTGGAAGGCCGGCGAACTGATCGCCGCTCAGCTGCAACAGGCGGGGTGGGGGATCACCGCACTCTCACCGGTGCGTCAGCCTGACTACGCCGGCTTGCAGGCAGCCGACATGGTCTTGGTCGGTACCTGGATCCATGGGCTGTTCGTCGTCGGCCAGGCGCCGTGGGCGCTCGGCGAGTTGGCCAAGCTGCCGGTCATGACGGGCAAGAAGGCAGCAGCGTTCTGCACGTACGCACTGAACCCCGGCACGTCGCTCGACAAGATGACCCGCGTGCTCGAGTCGCTGGGCGCCGATGTGCTCGGCGGCCTCGCACTGCATCGCGCCAAGTTGCCGCAGCACGCCGAGGAGTTCGCCGCTCGCCTTGTCGAGCGCGCCAGCGAACTCGTCTGAGCCCGCAGGCGGTGGATGAGGAGAAGGCACCGGGGTGGGCAGCGATCGACGCTGCGATGGTGGGACTGCATGGTCAGCAAGAGCCGGCGCATTGGCTGTTGGACTCTTCGCTGGGTCTGGTCGGCTCCCGGTTGGAGGGGTTGAGCGCGTACGATGCCGGCGACCATTGGCACTTCGTGACGCTCGGCTTGTCGAACATCTGGAGCAAGGCGTCGGGCAACCCGTCGGTCAGCGGCCTCGGGTACGAGTTCACGATGAGGGTTCGTCGCCCGCCGCGTCCTCGTTGGAGCCTCGGCCACGGTCGGACCGACGTGCCGCCGCACTGGGCCATCCGGTTCATGCAGCGCCTCGGAGACGTGTCGTTGGATGGTGCCCAATTCCGCCCCGGCGAGACGCTGGACCCGGGCGAGAGGATCACGGGCGACGTCGCGAGCGATCTGGTTGCCGTGGGTTTCGTCGATGATCCCTCGCTGTCGACGCTCGACACACCGAACGGAGCCGTGTGGTTCGTCCAAGCATTCGGCATGACCGCGCCACAGCTGCACTCGATCCGAACCGGCGCTGCCCCGATGAGCTCGCTCGCCGGCCCCGACGGCCTCTTCATCACCGCTGCCGGGCGCTGACAGAACGCGATTCGCAGCGCTCGGCTTGGGCCTCACATGGCGCAGAACTGCGTCGGTCGGCTTCCTCAGCCAGGCAGCGGCTTCTGTGCGAGCGCAGAAGGCCGACCTCAGTCGGGGGTCAGGTCGAGGGTCAGGATGCCGTCGGCGCTGATGACCGGCTTCATACCTCGTGGGGGGAGTGCCAAGGCCTCGACCGCGATCGTCCGGCCGGCGCAATCGGTGAACTGATCGGTGTGCTGCACCTGGGTGACCTTGCACGAGATCGGTCGGTCGGCGGGATGACCGAGGTAGATGAACCACCCGTTCATCGGGTCGAGACCGCTGTGCTCGAGCACGATCGACTTGTCGCCATCGGTACCCAACAGATCGGGGAACAGCACCGGGCCGTCCGCGTCGATGATCGCCGCGTAGCGCACGACAGACCCGGGCCGGAACACGTTGCTGGCGAGGTTGGCCGTTGCGCCACTCCCGTTCTGCGATACCAGGCTGGCGATTCCCCACAGGATCAGGGCCAGCACCCCGAAGAACCCGATTCCACCGAGCACCGGTGCCACGGCTCGAGCCAGTGGGGTACGGAGCTGGGGTCGTCGCACGACCACAGTGTGCCCGTGTAAGGCGATTGGAGCCAACCGGCGATGTGGTCGTATGGTTCGGGGTTCGTGAAACGCACCTACCGCGTCGTGGTCGCCAAACCCGGTCTCGATGGTCACGATCGCGGGGCGAAGACCATCACCAGGGCATTGCGGGACCACGGTTTCGAGGTGATCTACACCGGCTTGCACCAGACCCCCGAACAGATCGCCGAGACGACGTTGCAAGAAGACGCTGATGCGGTGGGCCTCTCGCTGCTCAGTGGCGCGCACCTCACCTTGTTCCCGCGTGTGATGCACGAGCTCAGGGAACGTGGGCTCGACGAGGTGTTGGTGTTCGGCGGTGGCGTGATCCCCGAAGCCGACGCGCGGGCGCTGCGGGCCCAGGGAGTGGCCGAGATCTTCGGGCCGGGAAGTTCGTTGAAGGGCATCAGTGCGTGGTTGGAAGCTGCGTTGGACAGCAAGGAGAACTAGGTGGACCTATTCGAGTATCAGGGCAAGCAGTACTTCGCCCGCTACGACATCCCGGTCTCGCCGGGTGGTGTCGCCATGACGGTCGACGAAGCGGTTGTCCAAGCCGATGCCGCCGGGTATCCGGTCGTGGTCAAAGCTCAGGTGCAGGTCGGTGGCCGCGGCAAGGCCGGCGGCATCAAGCTGGCCAACGACGCCGCCGAGGCCCGGCTGCACGCCACGAACATCTTGGGCATGGACATCAAGGGCCACGTCGTCAAGCGGGTGTGGGTCGAACGTGCCAGTGACATCTCTGAGGAGTACTACGCCTCCTTCACCCTCGATCGCGCCGCCAAGAAGCACTTGTTGATGCTGTCGGCCGAGGGCGGTGTCGAGATCGAATCCGTTGCTGCGACGAACCCCGAGGCGATCATCTTGCGCCACATCAACCCGATCGACGGGCTGTCGCTTGCCGATGCACACCAGTCGTGCGTCGACGCCAAGCTGAACCCCGCCGCAGTCGATGGTGCTGCCGAGATCTTGGTCAAGCTCTACCGCTGCTTCACCGAGGGTGATTGCGACCTCGCCGAGATCAACCCGTTGATCCTTCGACCCGATGGCGGTGTGCACGCGCTCGACGCCAAGGTCAGCCTCGACAACAACGCCGCGTTCCGTCATCCCGAGTGGGACGAGTACCGGGCCACCGAGGAGCTCGACGAACGCGAGCAGATGGCGCGCGAGCACGATCTGCAATACATCGGTCTCGACGGCACGGTGGGCATCATCGCCAACGGCGCCGGTCTGGCGATGAGCACTCTCGACGTGGTCAACCAGGTCGGTGGCAGCGCGGCCAACTTCCTCGACATCGGCGGCGGCGCCAATGCCGACGTGATGGCCGCGGCGCTGGAAGTGATCAACTCCGATCAAAAGGTGATGAGCATCCTGATCAACATCTTCGGCGGGATCACCCGCGGCGAGGAAGTGGCCAAGGGAATCGTCGAGGCACTGGGTCGCGTCGACTTGCGAGCTCCGATCGTGATCCGCCTCGACGGCACCAACGCCGAAGAAGGCCGTGAGATTCTGGCCAACGCAGGGATCCCGAAGTCGAAGCTCACGTCCGAACCCACCATGCTCGAAGCGGCTCGCGCTGCTGTCGCACTCTCCAACGGAACGGCGGTCTGACATGGCCATCTTCGTCAACGCTGATACCAAGGTCATCGTCCAGGGCCTCACCGGCGGCCAGGGCAAGTACCACGGACTGCGCAACAAGGCCTACGGCACCAAGGTCGTCGGCGGCGTCACGCCGGGCAAGGGCGGCCAAGACGTCGAAGGCATTCCCGTGTACGACAGTGTCGCCGAAGCCGTCTCGGCGACCGGCGCGACCGCGTCGTTCATCGCCGTACCACCGAAGGCTGCGTCGGCCGCGATCCTGGAGGCGGCCGCGGCCGGCATCGGGTTCATCGTCTGCATCACCGAAGGCATCCCCGCGCAGGACGAAGCGAAGGTGTTCAACACCTTGGTGCGCGACTACCCCAACACCCGATTGCTGGGCCCGAACTGCCCCGGCATCATCAGCCCAGGCAAGTGCAACATCGGCATCACCGCCGGCGAGATCGCCCAGCTGCCGACGGCCGCCGGCCCCAACGTCGGCATCGTGTCGCGATCGGGAACGTTGACCTACCAGGCCTTGTACGAGTTGAAGCAGCGCGGCATCGGCGTGTCGACGTGTGTCGGCATCGGCGGCGACCCGGTACCTGGCACCAACTTCATCGACTGCCTCAGCGAGTTCCAGGCCGACCCGGAGACCCACGCGATCATCATCATTGGCGAGATCGGCGGATCGGCGGAGGAGGAAGCTGCGGCCTTCATCGAGTCATCGGTGACCAAGCCGATGAGCGCCTACATCGCCGGCGTCACCGCCCCGGCCGGCAAGAAGATGGGTCACGCCGGCGCCATCGTCAGCGGCGGCAAGGGCACCGCCCAAGGCAAGATGGACGCGCTGCGCGCTGCCGGCGTGCATGTCGGCCTGAACCCCACCGAAGCCGGAGACCTGATGGCCACCATCGTCGCCGGCCTCGCCTGACCTCGACCAGCTCACACTCGCCCTTCTGTGTGAGCGATCAGAGCCTCCGCGTCTCTGAACGCTCACACACAAGACCGAACGTTGTCGAACAGAACCGTCGGCGATAGATCCTGCCGGGTGACCACTCAACACCGCCGTAAGGCGGTCATCGACGGTCAACTCACACCAGAGTTTCGAAGCCGGGTCAGGAGCGGCTTCCAAGCAGACCAACATGTCGCGCTGGCGGCTCTGATTGCAGATATCGGTGAGCCGTGTTGGCTCAATGGACCGATGGCGGCCGCATTGGAGCGCTTCGAAGGCTTTCGGTTGGCTCCGCCGTATCACCTGTTCACCGAGCGCAACCGCAACGTTCGGCGCGTCGGCGTCGTGATTCACACCTCGGAGCAACTCGAGCCGCTCGACCGCGAGACGGTCGCCGGGCTTCCGGTGACCGCTCCCGCTCGTACCCTCATCGATCTCGCCGCGATGGCTCCTCGAGATGTACTCACTGCAGCACTCGACGGGGCCTTGCGCGACGGGTTGATCTCGGAGGAGTTGCTCCACGGAAGGATCAATGCGTTGCGCGGCAAGGGTCGGTACGGGATACCAACGTTGCTGGAGGTGATCGAGGGCATCGAGATCACCCGCGGCGCGCACAGCTGGTTGGAGCGGGAAGTGCTGCGGATGCTCGACGCCGCCGGCGTCCCTCTTCCGATGCCTCAACAGGTACTTGGCAGGCGGGGTGACCGGTTGATCCGCGTCGACTTCCGCTTTCCCCGTACGCCGCTGGTCGTCGAAGCACTGGGCTATCGCTGGCATCGCACCGGTGCCCAAATGCGGATCGACGCCGAGCGGATGAATCGTCTGACGATGGATGGCTCTGTCGTGCTGCAGTTCACCTACAGCCACGTTGTGGAGCGCCCGGACTACGTGGTGCAAGGCATTGTCGAGGCGCTCCGCGTGTGTGCTCATCGATCTGCGTGACCACACAAAGGCGCGGATGTTGTGTGCTCTCGCGCAGAGGCACGAATAGAGCATGGTCTTCACGCGAAAGAGCCCCGCCACTCGGGCGGGGCTCTCCTTCGAACGAAGCTGGATCAGGCCGGCGGGGGCGGGGGAGGCGGGGGTGCCATGCCGGGGGGCGGGGGAGGCGGAGGTGCAGAATCGCCGCTGCCCTGGAAGGCGCCCTTGATCTTGTTCATGTCTTTCAGGTCGTTGAAGTCGCCACCGGACTCCTTGAAGCCCAAGAAGGCGCCGGCAAAGGCGACGAACCCGGAGAGCACTGACAGGATCAGACCGATCCCACGGCCGACGCTGCCACCGAACGACTCGATCGCGTCCTTGCCGTCGAGTGGGTTGAACAGCAGCCGAATCAGCAGGAGCAGCGCAGCCAGCCCGGTGGCGATCAGCATGATCAGCGGCCAGGGCAACGCGCCCTGCTTCATCGACCCTGTCACGAGCAAGAAGGTGATGACGCCGGTCGCGATCACGAGGATCCATGGAATGGTGCCGGTGAAGAAGAAGTGGAACACGTTGAAGCCGCTGTCTCCGCCAACGCCGCCGGGACCCTCGACGGTCGTCCAATTGAAGAACCCGAAGATGAAGAAGCCGATGGCACCACCGACCTTCAGCCAATCGGATGTCTTGAACTTGCTCAGATCCACATGTGCCTCCAGGTACGAAACGAACTCAGCCAACGCGCACCGTACACCTTGTCAAGCTGACAGAGGTGAATACTCAACGTTCGCTCTCGACAGGTTCGGCGCCAACGCGATCCGCGGCGATGGGGTGACGACTGTCGACGAGTGCGGCGGACAGGATCGTGACCGGTAACTGTGCGCCCGGAGTCGCTGTCTTGTGTGCGTTGTGCCTGCGGCAATAGGTAATTCGGCCCAATTCACTCGCCGAGAACTCGCTGTTTCTCAAGTTTCTCAAGGCGATACCGACTCTCCACCTCAGAACGGCTCTGCTCGGAGCTTCAGAAGGAGACTTGATCATGAAGGTTGATGCTTGGCGCTCACGTTGGGCGGCTGCTGGCGCGGCAATCGCCATCTCACTCGGGGGCGGCGGGCTCTTCGCCGCATCCGCCCTCGGGAACCCGGGAGACGCGTCCTCGCTCGTCCCGGTTGTGCCGGTCCGAGTCCTGGATACTCGCGAGGCGGCGAGCACGATCCACACGCTGAGCGCGGGCGGCGTGGTGACGTTGTCGCTCGCCGGCAGTGTTCCAGCCGATGCCACAGCGGCATCGATCAACCTCACCGTCGTGAACGGCACCGCCGGCTCGTTCCTGACGCTCTTCCCGACGGGCAGTGCCATGCCGCTGGCCAGCGCGATCAATTGGGCTGACGGTCAGGCACACGCCAACGCGACCGTGATCAAGTTCGGAACCGACAAGTCGTTCAACATCTTCAACAACGCCGGCACCGTCGATGTCGTCGTCGACCTCGTCGGCTACTTCATCCCGTCCGCAATCGGGCAGCAGGGCCCCGGCGTGTCAGGTCCCAAGGGTGACACCGGTGAGCAGGGCCCGGCTGGCGCCAACGGTGCGACTGGTGCCAAGGGTGATACGGGTGAGCAGGGTTTCCAGGGTGATGCTGGTCCGCAGGGTGATACCGGTGCCGATGGGCCGCAAGGCGCGGTTGGTGCCAAGGGTGATACGGGTGAGCAGGGTTTCCAGGGTGATGCCGGTCCCCAAGGCATTACCGGTGCCGATGGGCCTCAAGGCGCAACGGGCGCCACTGGCGCAACGGGTGCCAAGGGCGATACCGGAGCAACCGGAGCAACCGGTGCAACCGGTCCTGCCGGGGCGAATGGCACCAACGGCACCAACGGCACCAACGGTGGCTTGAGCGGGTACGTAGTTGTGACGTCGGCAGCGGTCTCGACGACCAGTGCACTCCCGATCACGAACACCGCCACGTGTCCGATCGGCAAGAAGGCCATCGGCGGCGGGTACTCGGAAAGCACTGGCAACGGTCTGCATGTGTTCATCGATGGTCCCGCCACCGTGAACTCGGCCAACGACAGTTGGTTGATCCGGGCAGAGCGCATCCAGAGCACCAACGCTACGTTCACCGTGTCGGTGATCTGCGTGACGGCCACGTGATCGAACGCTGAACAGCTGATCCCAGACTCCCAAGAGATGGCGGCCTCGCTGGCCGCCATCTCTTCGCGTACACCTTGTAAAGGCCTGGGTCGTGGAATACCCGGCGTCACCTACTGTCGGGTCATGCCCACCGCGCTGCTCTCCGTGTACGACAAGGCCGGCATCGTCGAATTCGCCGCCGGCCTCCATCAACTCGGCTGGCGCGTCGTCAGCAGTGGGGGGACGGCGCAGGCCATCGCCACAGACGGAACGCCCGTCACCGACCTTGCCGAACTGACCGGTGTGCCGGCCATCCTCGACCATCGCGTCGTCACGCTGCACCCCAAGATCCACGGCGGTTTGCTGGCCGACCCGACCAAGGAATCGCACCGCGCCGACATGGCGGAGTACGGCATCGAAGCGATCGATCTGGTGGTGTGCAACTTGTACCCGTTCGCCTCGAACCCGAGCATCGAACTGATCGACATCGGCGGACCGGCGATGGTGCGCGCTGCGGCCAAGAACCACGAGTTCGTCGCCGTGGTCGTCAACCCGGCGGACTACAGCGTGGTGCTCGACGAGCTCCGTGCCGACGGTGCCATCAGCGCGGTCACCAAGCGCCGCCTGGCGCGCGATGCGTTCGCCCAGATCGCCGCCTACGACGCCCAGATCGCGACCTGGTTCGACGACGCGGTGCTGCCCGACACCATGCACCTGTCGCTGAGCAAGGTGCAGTCGTTGCGTTACGGCGAGAACCCGCACCAGAGCGGCGCCCGCTATCGAATCGAGGGGCGTCGGAGTTGGTGGGACGACGCGGTGCAACACGGTGGCAAGGAGATGAGCTACCTCAACCTGTTCGACACCGAGGCGGCGTGGCGTCTCGTGCAGCGATTCGAGGGGCCGGCGTGTGTGATCGTGAAGCACGCCAACCCGTGCGGCGTCGCCGTCAGCCACGACATCACCGACGCCTACGTCAAGGCCAACGCCTGCGACCCGGTCAGCGCGTTCGGCGGCATCGTCGCACTCAATCGAGCGGTGCCCGTCGCCCTGGCCGACGCGCTGGCGGCGGTGTTCACGGAAGTGATCGTTGCACCCACGTTCGACGACGATGCCTTGGCGGTGCTGAGCGAGAAGAAGAACCTGCGAGTGCTCAGTGGTTCAGCGCCGTACGGCGCCACGCTCGACATCCGCTCGATCGACGGCGGATTCCTGGTGCAAGAGGTCGACACCGTCAACCTCGATCAGTCGACGTGGCGAGTGGTCACCACGACCCAACCCACCGAGTCGCAGTGGGCCGACCTGCGGTTCGCGTGGCAGGTCTGCGCCACGGTCAGCAGCAACGCAATCGTCTACGCCAAGGATGGCCAGGCCTTCGGGATCGGCGCTGGGCAGCAGAACCGGCTCGACTCAGCCCGGATTGCTGCCGAGCGATCGGCCGGCCGGGCCGACGGCGGGGTGTGCGCCAGCGATGCGTTCTTCCCGTTCCGCGACGGGCTCGACGCCGCCGCAGCGGCCGGCATCCGTGCCGTGATTCAACCGGGCGGCAGCGTCCGCGACGACGAGGTGATCGCCGCCGCCGACGAACACGGCATGGCGATGGTGTTCACTGCGGAGCGACACTTCCGCCACTAGCACGCGACGCGCGGATGGCCTTCACGGCCAGCGGGATGACGACCAGGGCCAGGCCGGCGAAGATCAGCGACGTGGCGGTGTCTCCCGTGCTGCTCGGCTCGAGGGCCGAGATGAAGGCGGCGACGGTCCCGATTGCCGCGACGGCGACACCGAACCACGTCGAGGCCCGGCGCTGCCCGTGATCACCCACGACCGCGACCGCGAGCCCGGCGACCGCCAACAACAAGGCGCTGCTGGTCGACGAGAGGTTCTCGACGACCTTCAGCACGGCGAACGCGGTGGAGAGGACGGCAGCCACGACCAGGCTGGTGCCGACACCGTGATAGCCCTGCGCGTCGAGCCACCACACCAGCGCCAGCAACGCGACCGCGGCGATCACGAACATCCACGACTTGCCGCCGATCACATTGGTGGGCCCGAAGTTGAACAGGCCCGTGTTGACGGTGGTCTCGGTGCTGTCGAGTGTTGTCAGCGCCAGCACGAACGAGACGGCCCCCTCGCCGAGCAGCAGCGGCCTGCCGCGCATGCCGGGCGCTGCCCAGGCGGCGATGAGCAACAGCGCGGCCAGTACCGCTGTGCCACCGCCGTCGCCGATGTTGGTGATGGCCGCGGCGAGCGCGGGGATGCCGACTGCAGCCGCGCCGACTGCCGCCGACCGAGCTTCGGGCTGCGACTTCACGCCGAGCCGGATTGCGTACGCCAGGACCAGGATGACGATGGCCGCAGTGAGGTTGCGCGGTCTGCTCGAGTCGCTGTCGCCGAGAATCGCTACTCCGACTCCGACTGCGGCCACCACGCCGCCAACGCCTGCCAATGCGATCGAGAGATGCACCGCCGACCGCGTGCAGGCCTCCGTCCCCAGGCCGTCGAGGAACCGACGAATCGGGACGCCGGCAGCAGGCGATGTCGTGGTAGCCGCGGCCGCGCCCTCAGACCCAGCCGGACCGGTGATCGGATCGCTCGTGGGTGCGGAGAAGGGAACCGACACGGTCGTGCCGAGTGGATCCACGGTCTGCTCCCCACCGCTGATCACGTGAGCTGTCCACGCCTCACCATCGAAGTACCGCTGCTCGAACCTGCCGTACGGATCAGGCCACCATTTCGCCGGTTGTGACATGCGGGCCCCCTTATGTTCCGTAAAGCCTGACACGGAATCGGTGAAAGCTCTGACACACTTGAGCCACATGGCTCGGATTTCGGATCTGCTCGCCGCCAAGCGAACCTTCTCGTTCGAGTTCTTCCCGCCGAAGAACGAGGCCGGGTGGCTCAGCCTCGGCCATGCCATCGCCCAGCTCGAGGACCTCCGCCCCGACTTCGTCAGCGTGACCTATGGCGCCGGCGGGAGTACCCGCACCAAGACCCATGACCTCGTGTCGTGGGTGCGCCGGCAGACCGAGACCACGCCGATGGCCCACCTGACATGCCAGGGCCACACCCGCCAAGACATCCGCGACATCCTGATCGACTACCGAGCCGAGGGCGTCGAGAACATCTTGGCGTTGGGCGGCGACCCGCCGGCCGACGCCGACGTGCCGACGGTCAGTGAGTATCGCCACGCCAGTGAGCTGGTCGACGACGTGGTGGAGTTCGGTGACTTCTCGATCGGTGTGGCTGCCCATCCTGAACTGCACCCACGGTCACCCGACCGCGAAGACGATCGCAAGCATCTCGCCGGCAAGTTGGCCCGCGCCGACTTCGCGATCACGCAGTTCTTCTTCGAGGTCGACCACTACGTCGCGCTGGTCGACGAGCTCGCCGATCTCGGCGTGACCAAGCCGGTGATCCCGGGCATCATGCCGGTGACCAACCTCGCCCAGGTGTCGCGCATGGCGCAGATGTCGGGCACGGAGATCCCGCAGTGGCTCGTCGAACGTGTCGGCAAAGCCGGCGACGATGCCGTCGAAGCGAATCGCATCGGTGCTGAAACGGCGACCGAGTTGTGCAATGCGCTGCTCGAGGTGGGCGCACCCGGGCTGCACTTCTACACCTTGAACCGCAGCGCCACCACCCGGTCGATTGCCCTCAGTTTGGGGTTGGGCAACGCGGCCTCTGGCGCCAACGACTGAACGAGTCGTCGGCAACTCCGCAGGTGAGCACGTTCTGAGGGGTCGGATCAGCGATACTTGTGTCCCGATGAGCACACGGACGGCATCTCGCGTCTCGACCTCATTCAGCGCGCCCAAGCGGCAACTCAACCGGGTCCCGTACCTGCCAGGTCTCGACGGCATGCGCGCCCTCGCCGTGGTGGCCGTGATGCTCTACCACGCCAACCACACCTGGTTGGGCGGCGGGTTCTTGGGCGTCGAGGTCTTCTTCGTGATCAGCGGCTACCTCATCACGTTGCTGCTGATCGGCGAGCACGAACGCAACGGCAGGGTCAACCTCGGCCAGTTCTGGCTGCGTCGCTTCCGTCGACTGCTCCCCGCGGTGCTGACGATGATGGGCGCGATGGCGGTCTACATGGCGCTGTTCAGGCGCCAGCCGCAGGGCCGTACCCGTGGCGACTTTCTGGGCGGCATCTTCTACAGCAGCAACTGGTACCAGATCTTCGTCGGCCAGGGGTACAC
>JANMNE010000280.1:0-8130 GCA_031373785.1 Ilumatobacteraceae bacterium | reverse complement strand
GTTGGGCGAGTTGTTCGACCTGTCGGCGCTCGCCGCAGACTGCGCCGCAGACGGGCGCTACGCGTGTTTGTTCGTGTCGGCCCCACTCAACGTGCCGCACGGCGTGGCGACACCGCCCAACGCGCTGGCGATCAAGTAGTCACCGCGTGACCACCTTGCTACCCATCGCCGAGTGCGACGGCATCGATCACCGCCTGCGAGGTGCAACTCGCCGGCGTGCCGGCGCCGATCACGTGATCGGGATGCGAGGTATCGATCGGCGCCAGGCCGTCGGGCAGGGGCACTCCGCCCGGGTTGCCGGGGATGGGCAGTGACAGCCGACCGGCAACCGCACTCGCCGTTGCGGCACCAGAAACCGCAGCACCGCGACGCCCGCGGCGTTCGCCGCCGGCCCGCCTGAAGAAGCGAGCGCCAGTAGCCCCACGACGACACCCGATGCGATCAGGTGTCGGCGGAACGGTGGCATGCGGCGATGGTAGGTGACTCGCTTGCGCCGTGGTGCGACGCGCGGATCGGGCCACCGGCAGCGCGCATCGTACGATCGCCGCATGATCCTCGCGCCGCGCTACGACGGGCCGACCGTCCTGTTCGTGGACGGGCACCCGAGCGACCAACTCGAGCCGCTCGTGCGTCAACGCCGGCGAATGACGTCGATGCTCGAGACGTTGACCGATCAGGGGTGGGCGACGGCCAGCCGTTGCGCCGGTTGGACCGTGCGCGACGTCGTCGCCCATCTCGTCGGCGTCAACGCGTTCTGGCGAGGCTCGATCCGCGCCGGACTGGCCGGTACGCCGACTCGGGTGCTGGCGGCCTTCGACCCGGCGGCGACGCCACCGTCGATGGTGGAAGGAATGAGCTCGCTGACGACGCGGCAGGTGTTCGACGAATTCGTGTCGACGACCGACGCGTTGCTCGACACCGTGACCGGGTTGACCGACGAGCAGTGGTCCACGATCGCCGAGTCGCCCGCGGGGCACGTACCGATCCGCCTGCTCGCCCAGCATGCGTTGTGGGACAGCTGGGTGCACGAGCGAGACGTCGCCATCCCCCTCGGCATTGCCGCCGCGATCGAGGGCGACGAGCTGCAATCGTGCCTGCAGTACTCGGCTGCGGTGGGTCCGGTACTGGGCAGCGGGTTGGGGCGGTCGTGCGCCGGAGTGTTCGCGGTCGAGGCGACCGACCCGAGCATTCGGTTCGTGCTCGACATCGGTGAGTCGGTCTCAGTGCGCGACGAGGCAGCAGCGGTCGCCGTTCCATGCCTCCGCGGTGACGCCGTTGAACTGACCGAGGCGCTCAGCCTGCGCGCACCGATGCCGGCGACAACACCGATCGAATGGACCAACCTCGTCGCCGGGTTGGCCACCGCGTTCGACTCCGTGTGAGTTCTCTGTTGTTATCGTGGCGGAACTGAGGAGGTCGCTGATGAGCAAGGTCGTTGCCGGAGCGTTCATTGAGCCTGGGGAGTGTGGAGAAGACGACATCACTTCCGCGAACCTCGATCAGATGGCAGCGACGCTCGAGACGAGACCACCAACCGACGACGACCGACGAGAGCTCGTGGAAATACTCCGCTGGCTCGCCAAGGTCGTGCGCGAGATGGAGGCCGCTGCATCGACCGCCTCACGGTGAGCTGAGCGCTGGAGGTGGGGGTGGAGTCTGTGGTTCGATCAATTCTGTGCGGTCGGACGTACGGGTCCTTGCCAGCGGCGAACAGGGGCGCCACGGGACAGTTCGATTGCCACGACAGCTCGACCCCCCGACAGGACGCAGCGCTGCAGATCCCCGCTGCCGCGCGGCGACCTGGGCGGCCCCAGGTTCCACTTCGAAACGCCTGCATCGCGCGGACGATCGAGCGCGATCTCAGAAGCCTGGCGCCCACCGGGGCTGGTTGCGATGCAGGTAGTGGTCGGCGGCGTAGTTGAGGAACCGCCGCGCCGAACGAATGCGACAGGCGACGTCGCGCAGCACCACGGGCGCCGTCGGTGAGCTCTCGGCTGCTGCTCGATACCACGCAGAGCTCAGCGTCTCGAGCGCATCGAGGCCCGGCGTCGCCGAGCCGTGGTCGACGAGGTGGTTCAACTCGTCGTCGGTCATCTTCACCGATCGACCGAGGTGCTCGGCCTGCGCCGCCGACAGTGCAGTCGCGCCGATGCTGTCGGGGAACACGCCGGCGCGGAACAGTGCCAGATCGCCGAGTTGGCGAAGCAGCACGATGTGGTCGAGTGGGCTGACTGCCCCGAGCCAGTCGACGAGCTCATCGAGATCGAGGCGATCGGCGGGCACGGGTGTGGCCTCCGGGACGGCGAAGCTGGAGAGGAGCTGAGCGGTGAACTGCAGGCGTGCCGGCGCGTCGGCGAACTCGACGAGCGGCTCGACGTCGAACACGGGCAAGCGGCAACCAGGGCCGGCCCACTCGTCGACCCAGTCGCTCGACATCAGTTCGCCGGCAGCGTGGTGGATCAGCACTGCGAAGAACAACAGCGGTGACACGGTGAACTGCTCGACGCCCGTGCCGTGCAGCACGGATTCGACGACCTCGGGGCGGCGGAGCACGTCGTTGGCGTACCACGGCCGACGTTCGAGGTCGTCGCGCAGGGTGTCACCATCCATGCCGAGCGCACGCGCCAACACGGCGAGATCCCCTTCCTGGAGATTCAAGCGCTGGCGGGTCATGGTGTCACCTCCTGATCATGGTGCTGTGTTCATCGGCACAAGATCATGTCGTGTTGAGCCAAGTCTTACCGACGCCGGCTGCCAAGATGGGTTCATGGCACCGTCGAAGTACGAAGCGGGGGAGAAGGAGACCCTCCACAGCTCGCTGCAGCAGCATCGCGAGTTGATGTTGTGGAAGCTCGACGGGCTCGACGACGAGGCGTTGCGACGCTCGCCGGTGCCGTCGGGCACGACACTGCTCGGCCTCGTCAAGCATCTCGGCGCCGTGGAGTTCGGGTGGTTCTGCGTCACGTTCGGGCGCGAGACCGAGCCGCTCCCGTTCGACGACGACGACGAGAATGCCGACCTGCGTGTGGAGCCCGGCGAGACCACCGCCGACCTCGTGGCGTTCTACCGAAGGGCATGGGCGGCCGCTGACCAGGTGATCAACGAGCTCGCTCTCGACGACACCGGTACGAGCTGGGACGGCGGTGCAGTATCGATGCGCTGGGTGCTCGTTCACATGATCGAAGAGACCGCTCGCCACACCGGTCACGCCGACGTCGTCAGGGAACTGCTCGACGGCACGACGGGATACAAGCCAGAGGTA
Source organism: Ilumatobacteraceae bacterium (assembly GCA_031373785.1). Classification (GTDB taxonomy): domain Bacteria; phylum Actinomycetota; class Acidimicrobiia; order Acidimicrobiales; family Ilumatobacteraceae; genus JAENVT01. The sequence continues at coordinate 4,868 of JANMNE010000280.1, read as the reverse complement.
TGAGCGTGCGCAACGTCACTCGGGCGGCGACGGCGACGACGCTGCTGGGCATCGGTGGCCTGCATGTCGCGTGGGGACGCGGCGCGACGTTCCCGTTCGCCAGTCGTGACCGGTTGAACGACGTCGTGATCGGTCGCGACGCGACGCCATCGCCCGGTGCCTGCTATGGCGTCGCCGGTCTCCTGACTGCTGCGGCCGGCCTCGTCGCCGGGCTGCCGACGCGTCGCAGTGGCCTCCGCCGCGCCGGCGTCGGCACCGTCGCAGTCACGCTCGGGACGCGTGCCGCCCTCGGTTTCGCCGGTAAGACCGAGCTGGTCTCGCCGGGCAGCCTGTCGCCGACGTTCCTGCGGATGGATCGTCGGGTGTTGGCGCCGCTGTGCGCGGCGCTGGCGATCGGTGCTGCCGCCTCGCTGCGGTCGTGATCAGGCGGACTGATCAGCGAACTTGATCACACTGAACGCCGCGCCCTGCGGGTCGTTGAGCACGGCGAAGACCCCCGGCGGAACCTCGGTCGGCGGCACCATCACCGTGCCCCCGAGCTCCTCCGCCTTGGCGACTGCCGCAGCGCAGTCGTCGACGGCGAAGTACACCATCCAATGGTTGGGCAGGTCGGCCGGCCAGGAATCACCCTCCATCGGCATCATGCCGGCAACACCCTGATCGCCGACCTGGAACTCGGTGTAGTCGGCGAGTCCGGCCATCGGCAGCAGGTGCGCGTTCCAGCCGAACACGGCGCCGTAGAACTCGACCGACCGCTGCGGCTCGCGCGTGGTCAACTCGTTCCAACACCACGTGTTGGGATCGTTGGCGAGACCGGCACCGGCGTGCTTCCTCGGCTGCCAGATCGAGAAGATCGCGCCCGCCGGGTCGGCGGCGACAGCCATCCGGCCGACGTCCAAGACTTCGAACGGCTCGACCATGACGGTCCCGCCGTCCTCTGTGATTGCCGCGGCCGTCTCGTCAGCGTCGGCGACGGTGATGTATGTCGTCCAGAACGGCGGCATGTCGTGATTCATCTGCGGCCCGAGTCCGGCGACAGGCTTGCCATCGAGCAGGCACATTCGATACCCGCCCGCCTCCGGCGGTCCCTCTTCGATGGTCCAGCCGAACAAACCCGAATAGAAGCGACTGGCGTCCGTCGGGTCGGGCGTTGCGAGGTCGACCCATGACGGCGTACCAGGTGCGTACTTGGTCATCTCAGGCATGTCGTGCTCCTGTCGCTGGGTGAGAACGATCAACGTACGACGCCGAACGCTGCGACGTCAACGGCACCACCTACTGTTCGCGATGATGCATCCGGCGGAACCGACGCTGACGACCAGGCAGTTGAACCGAGCGGTGCTCGACCGGCAACACCTGCTGGCCCGCGCGGACCTCGACATCCCGACCACGCTCGGCCACATCGGCGGATTGCAGACCCAGTACGCGCCGTCGGGTTACGTCGGGTTGTGGAGCCGGCTGGCCGAGTTCGAGCGCGATGCCCTCACCCGGGCGCTCGACGACCGCTCGGTGGTGCAGGCGACGCTGATGCGCTGCACCATCCACATGGTTTCAGCTATCGACTTCTGGCCGATCTGCGCGGCCATCAGGGCCAGTAGGCGCGAGTGGTGGTTGCGCATCGCCAAGTCGCGCAAGCTGCCGGAGATCGACCACGACGAGATCGCCGAGGTGTTGCGCGAGGCGTTGGCGGAGGGACCGCGGCGCGGCAGCGACATCGTTGCGGCGATGGACCGAGCCGGGTTCAACAAGCCGTACTGGGAAGGTGCCGGCCTGTGGGTCGACATGGTTCGCGTCCCGCCGTCGGGGACGTGGGCGCGCCGCCGTGCCGATCTGTACGGCCGTGCCGAGCAGTGGGTCCCACGCGTCGAGGTCGACGAGATCGATGGGCTGCGGCTGCTGCTGACCCGCTACTTCCAGGCGTTCGGGCCGGCCGCCTTGGCCGACGCTGCAACCTGGGCTGGCGTCCCGCGTGCCCGCCTCGAACCGGTCGCCGCGACCATGGGACTGGTGGGGTACCGCGACGAGACGGGTGCGAGGTTGCTCGATCTGGCCGACCTCGAACTGCCGGACCCGGCCACGCCTGCACCGGTTCGGTTCCTGCCGACGTGGGATGCGACGTTGCTGGCTCATTGCCGTCGATCCGGCATCCTGCCCGAGCAGTTCCGCAGCGCGATCTTCCACACCAAGATCCCGCAGTCGGTCGGAACCGTGCTGGTCGATGGCTCCGTCGCGGCCACCTGGGCTTGGCGCGCCGATCACGTCGAGGTCGACGAGCTGGCCACACCGACCGCACGGCAACGCCGCGAGGTCACGCGCGAAGCCGAACGGTTGACTGCGTTCTATCGCGATTGATCGCGGCGGATGATCAGGTCGGCGACCAGCCCGGTCCAGCCGGTCTGGTGCGATGCACCGAGGCCCCGACCGGTGTCGCCGTGGAAGTACTCGTGGAAGGGGATCATCCGGTTCCAGGTCGGGTCGGTCTGGAACTTCTCATCGGCGCCGAAGACGGGTCGACGACCATTCGCGTCGGGTACGAAGATGTCGATCAACCGCTGACCGAGCTCGTCGGCGACCTTGCCGAGCGCCAACTGCGAACCCGACCCGGTTGGGTACTCGACCGTGAAGTCCTCGCCGAAGAACCGGGCGAAACGGCGGATCGCCTCGATCACGATGTAGTTCACCGGGAACCACACCGGACCGCGCCAGTTGGAGTTGCCGCCGAACAGGCCGGTGGGCGACTCGCCCGGCGAGTACTCGACGGTGTAGGTCATGCCCCCGAGGTCGACCGAGAACGGATGTTCGCGATGCGCAGCCGACAGGGCGCGCACGCCGTGCGGCGAGAGGAACTCGGCTTCGTCGAGCAGCCGACGCAGCACGCGCCGAAGGCGGTCGGGCGAGACGATCGACAGCAAGCGCCCTTCGCCACCATCGCGCTCGTGCAGGTGGAACAGGTCGCTGTAGTCGGGTCGGTTCTCCATGAACCAGTCAGTGCGTGCCGTGAACTCGGGCAGCTTGTCGAGCGTCTCGCGACCGAGTGTGGTGGTGGCGGCCAGTGGCAGGAGGCCGACCATCGACCGCAGCTTGAGCGGGATCCGCTCGCCCTTCGACGTCGCCAGCACGTCGTAGTAGAAGCCGTCCTCCTCGTCCCACAGGCCGCGGCTGTACATCGCCTCGGCGATCAGCGCGAAGTGCTCGAAGAACTTCGTGGCGAGGTCTTCGTACGTCCGGTCGTGGCGGGCCAGCGTCAGCGACATCTCCAACAGGTCGAGGCAGTACATCGCCATCCATGACGTGCCGTCGGATTGCTCGAGCGTTCCATCGATCGGCAGTGGGGCGGAGCGGTCGATCGGGCCGATGTTGTCGAGCCCGAGGAAGCCACCGGCGAACACGTTGTTGCCGTCGGCGTCCTTGCGGTTGACCCACCACGTGAAGTTGAGCAGCAGCTTGTGCAGCATGCGTTCGAGAAAGTCGAAGTCGCTGCTGCCGTCGATCTCGAAGACCCGCAGCGCGGCCCAGGCGTGCACCGGAGGGTTGACGTCGTCGAACTTCCACTCGTAGGCGGGCAGTTGGCCGTTGGGGTGCATGTACCACTCGCGGCACAGCAGGATCAGTTGATCCTTGGCGAACGTCGGGTCGACGTGGGCCAGGGCGACCGCATGAAAGGCGAGGTCCCACGCCGCGTACCACGGGTACTCCCACGTGTCGGGCATCGAGATCACGTCGTGGTTGTTGAGATGCCGCCAGCCTGCATTGCGCCCGGTGCGGCGATCCGCCGGAGGCGCCGGCTGACTGGGATCGCCGTCGAGCCAGCGGGCGACGTCGTAGTGGTAGAACTGCTTCGACCACAGCATGCCGCTGAGTGCTTGGCGCATGATCGTGGCCTCGTCTGCCGTGGTTGCCGGTGGCGTCAGCGCGGCGTAGAACTCGTCCGCATTGGCTTGCCGCGCCATCAGCACATCGGCACCCGCGATCGTCGGCATCGTGCCGTCGGGGTGCAACCGGAGGCTGATCTCCTCGGTGGCCCCGGCAGCCACCTCGACCTGGTACCACAGCGCAGCCTTGGTGCCGACCTGTTCCGCGTTGGTGGAGTCGCGACTGTCGACGACGTGGTCGTTGATCGCATCCTTGGGGAACGCGGCACCGTCGGTGCCCCACAAGCGGCGGGTGTTCGACTCGTTGTCACAGAAGAGCAACTGCGGCGAGCCGTCACCGGTCAGTCGCATCATCGGGTCCGTGTGATGCCGGGCGATCAGCGCGGTGCCCGCCGCCTCGATGCTCGGTTTGCGGTCGTCGAGTCCCCAGGACCACGTGTTGCGGAACCACAACGTGGGCAACACGTGCAGCGTGGCCGGCTCCGGCCCGGCGTTGCGCACCGTGACTCGCACGACGATGTCGTCGGGCGCTGCCTTCGCGTAGTCGACGACGATGTCCCAGTAGCGATCCTCGTCGAAGATGCCGGTGTCGAGCAGTTCGAACTCCGGTTGGTCGGACCCGCGGCGGGCGTTCTCCTCGACCAGGTGCGTGTACGGGAACTCGGCCTGCGGGTAGAAGTACCGCCAGCGCATCCACGAATGCGTCGGTGTGCAGTCCTCGTAGAACCAGTACTCCTTGGCGTCCTCGCCGTGGTTGCCCTGCGGCCCGCTGAGCCCGAAGATCCGCTCTTTCAGGATCGGGTCGCGCCCGTTCCAGAACGCGAACGCCAGGCACAACGACTGGGAGTCGTCGCAGATGCCGGCCAGCCCGTCCTCGTTCCATCGATATGCCCGCGACCGAGCGTGGTCGTGGGGGAACGATTCCCAGGGGTCGCCACCGTCGCTGTAGTCCTCGCGCACCGTGCCCCACGCCCGTTCCGACACGTACGGCCCCCA
>JANMNE010000262.1:0-2905 GCA_031373785.1 Ilumatobacteraceae bacterium | reverse complement strand
CATCGGTGATGTCTCCGATGGTGCCGAGCCAGTCGGCGGTTCCGTCCACTTCCACTGCGCCGACGTCGCGGGGGAGTGGACCGTGCGCGAAGGAGACGATGGCTTCGACGTCACCCCGGAGCATGCCAAGGGTGATTGCGCAATTCGCGGCGCCGCCAGCGACATCCTGTTGGCGTTGTGGCGGCGTGTCCCACTGTCGGCATGCGATGTGGTCGGCGACCCCGGCGTGGCGGCCCGCTTCATCGCTCACACGAACCTGAACTAGGCCGCGTCTGGTGGCGCGTGCGTTCACGTCCGGTGTGATGTGTGGAGCGCAGTCGCGCCGATCTGTGCGGTACCGAGCCAGCGGCGTTGGGCGCGAAAATACGCCTGGGATTGCCGAAATCGCGCCCAATGACCCTGGTCGGGCGCGAAAATACGCCTGGGATTGCCGAGTTCGCGCCCAACCAGGCTCCACGAGAAGCGTGAACAGAGCCGGCGATCTGGGCGCCAAGCTCGTTCATCAGCGCAGCTCAACGGGATCCGTGGCGCCCAGATCGGAAATATGTCTAGGCGACGCCTCGCGCCGCCCAGGCCAAGGCGGTGACGACGAATGGAGCCGCCGGCAGCAGGCTGCGGCACAGGTTGCGCAGCTCGGTCCGGTGGGCGTCGTCGAGACCGGTCACATAGCTGCCGGCAGGACCGACACCGAGCGTGTACGGCTCCCACCACTCTTCGAAGCTGTGGTGCTCGATTCTGATCGACAGCGCGGTGTCTTCGATCTGGCCCAACCCGGCGTCGCGGAACAGTTGGACCAGGTGACCCTCGCGGGCGCCGGCCAATCCTGCTTCGTCCTCGACGTCGGGATCGAGCTGGTGCGCCGCCTGCCAGAACACGCCCAGCGGCCCCTGCCCGCCCTCGTGATCCCAGACGCACGCGGCGACGACGCCTCCGCTGCGTGTGACCCGACCCATCTCACGAATCCCTGCGACGGGATCCGCCATGAAGTGGACGACCAGCTGTGCCAGGACGGCATCGAACTCGTCGTCGCCGAACGGGAGGTGTTCGGCGCCAGCGCGTTGCACGAGGACCGCCGGGTAGCGCTCCTGCGCAGCGGCGACGAATGGCTCGGAGGGGTCGACAGCGCGCACTGCTGCGGGTCCGAGGCGACCGACCAGCTCGGTCGTCAACGCACCCGGTCCGCACCCGACGTCGAGCACCCGTTGGCCGCTGGCAATCGAGGCGAAATCGGCGAAGCGCGGGGCGAGCGGTATCGAGTATCGACCCATGAATCGGTCATACGCCTCGGCAGCGACGTTGAAGCTCACGAACAGACGCTACGCCTCAATCGATACGGCGGGCCACCACTTGGCGCACGAGGTCTTCGAACAGGGTGAGGTGATCGCTTCGGTGCCGCAGAAGCTCGGGATGCCACTGCACACCGAGCACCGCGGGAGCCGTCTCGAGCTCGATTGCCTCGATGTGGCCGTCGCGGTTGTGTGCGACCGCGCGCACTCCTGGACCGAGCCGATCGATCACCTGGTGATGCATCGAGTTGACGCCCAACGCCTCGGTGCCGAGGATGGTCGCGAGGCGCGATACCGGGTCGATCTCGACGTCGTGCACGTCCTCGTTGTACAGGTCGATGCGCATGTGTTCGTCGACGTGCTGCGTCAGCGTCCCGCCCATCGCCACGTTCAGCACCTGGATGCCGCGGCACGTCGCCAAGGTTGGCGTGTTGGACTCGACCGCGGCGAGGGTGATCGCCAGATCGGCGGCGTCACGCACCAGGTCGGTCGGGCCCAGCAACGGCTCGGGCGTCGCGCCGTAGAGGCTGGGGTCGACATCCCCGCCGCCGGTGATGATCAACGCGTCGACCATCGCCAAGATCGCCGCGGCGTCGTCGGGCTCGACGATGGGGAGCAGCACGGGCAGCGCGCCTGCCTTGCGCACCGCCTTCACATAGGGCGCGCTGACGACGTAGTGCAGCGAACCATCACCGTCGTCGTTGCGGACGAGTTCGAGGTGTGCGGTGATGCCGATCCGGACGTCCATGATCTCAGACGATCTCGAACAGTCGGTCGAGCTCCCATTGCGTCACGGTGGTCGCCAACGGATCGCCTCCGGTGGTGTGGTACATCAACCATTCCCAGCGACGCGTGTTGACCCAGTACTCGCAGAACTCGGCGCCGAGCACGCTGCGCAGGATCGAATCCGACGCCAGCGCGTCGGCAGCCTTGGAGATCGTGTTCGGTAGGTGCGGGTAGCCGGCCGGCAATCCCCATCCGGCGACGCCCAGTGGAGCCGGTCGCTCGATCGACTGCTCCATGCCGGCGATCCCGCCGGCCAGCACGGCGGCAAGCACGAGGTACGGATTGGCATCGGCACCGGCTACGCGGTTCTCGATGCGTGCCGCCGTCGGCGATTTGGAGAGCACGCGCACCGCTGCCGACTTGTCGTCCTCACCCCATGACGCCACCGTTGGCGCGGCGACGAAGCCGACCATCCGCCGGAACGAGTTGACATTCGGGCAGAAGATAGAAGTCGCGGCAGGCACCGTGGCCATCAACCCGCCGAGCCAATGGCTCGACAGCTCGGACAGCTCGTGTCCGTCCGGTGCATAGAAGACCGGCACACCATCGCGAGCCAGCGAGTGATGCACGTGCAGCCCGTTGCCGTAATCGTGTCCGGGCTTGGCCATGAAGGTGACCGAGCAGCCTTGCTCGAGTGCCACCTCGCGCAGCACCTGTTTGATGCGGATCACGTGATCGCACGCGGTGACCGGGTCGGCAGGATCGATGTTGAGCTCGACCTGCCCAGGCGCGGCTTCGTCGTGCCATCCCTCGATCGGCACGCCGAGACCTTCGAGGCGTTGCAGCACGACATCGAGGAACCGCATCTGCTGACGCGAGTTGTAGTGCAGGTA
>JANMNE010000214.1:0-19731 GCA_031373785.1 Ilumatobacteraceae bacterium | reverse complement strand
GCGACTTCGAACTCAACGGTGTCGCCCTCGTTGAGCGACTTGTAGCCACTGCCTTCGATATTGGAGAAGTGGACGAACACGTCGCTGCCACCCTCTCGCGAGATGAAGCCGAAACCCTTCTCGGCATTGAAAAACTTTACGGTGCCTGTGGCCATTGCCTTTTTCCTTCAACAAGATGAGCCGCCGTCGACGGCTGCCACGACGCTATCTGCTCGAGACACGCTTTCTCCGACTGGCGCGCGTCGGACGATCAATCTCGGTCGAGTTGATCGTCGTCTTGCACGCTGAACTTGAAGCCTCCGCCTCGGAAAAGCCGCAGGCAGACCCGGACTACAGCCGAAGCCGTGTCGCCGGCCCGCAGACTCACGCACGAACTTGGCACCCTGCGACGGGAGCCGTCTGCACCCACAGCGACACTCTTCACCTGCACGAAGGTATTGGCAGGGGTTAGCATTGCCTCACTGTTGGGCATTCCCCTGAGGCAATGGCTCAATCACCGGCAACTTCGTGCCGATACAAGTTTGTGACCTCGCCAGAGGCTGCACTCTGTGATGCGATCTTGGAGAGGGCTCATGAGCAGAATCACCTACGACGAGACCATGAGCAGCAGCGATGCGCTGATCTGGCACATCGAGAAGGACCCTCAGTTGCGTTCGACGGTGATGAGTGTGTGGTTCCTGCAGCGTCCTCCGTCACCCGAGCGGATGCACGGCACGGTGGAGCGGATGGTCAGTCAGCTGCCGCGATTGCGGCAGCGGGTCCTCGACGACCGACCACGACCGCGGTGGGTGGCGGCTGATCGGTTCGACGCCGACGCCCACTACCAGTATGAGGACCTCGGTGGCGACGCTGACCGAGACGACGTGATGTCCCGAGCCCAGACCTGGGTCCGCGAACCCTTCGACCGGTCTCGACCGCTGTGGCAACTGGGTATCTTCTCCGGATTGGCCGACGGACGCGGTGCGCTGGTGTTGAAGCTGCACCACGCCATCGCCGACGGCGTCGGGCTGATGCTGATGCTCGCCGCGCTCGCCGACCTCGAGCCCAACCCGCGACACCGGCTGGCGCTCGCCGATGTGGTGACAGTTCCGGCGCCGATCACGCGTGCGCCGCGGCACGTGAGCAACCTCGTGCTCCACCCGGTCGCAACGATCCGGAATACCTTCCGCAGCGCCGTTTCGATCATCAAGCTGGTGATGCCGAACCGAAAGCCCATGAGCACGCTGATGACGGGTCGATCGGCCGAGCTGTGCCTCGACACCAAGGCGTTGCCGCTCGACACCCTGCGATGCGCCGGCAAGCAGGCAGGCGGAAGCCTCAACGATGCGTTCATCGGTCTCGTACTCGACACCCTCGACCGCTACCACGAACGGAGCGGGGTCTCCTGCGACCAGGTCCGCATCCACATGCCGATCAACATCCGCGACGCGGCCACGGCGGATCGCGCCGGCAACCAGTTCGTACCGGCCCGGATCGTGATGGACGTCGGCGACGACACCACGGAGGGCCGCCTTCGGCGCGTCAGCAAGCATCTCGCCGCAGTGCGACAGGAGCCGGCGTTGCGCTGGGTCAACTCCGTGTCGGCCGCCATCCAGCGCCTCGGCGTGCCGATCTCACGGCGCGTCATCGGCGGGATGATGAAAGGCGTCGACGTCCTGGCCTCCAACGTCGCCGGCCCGCCATGCCCGTTGTACCTGGCCGGCGAGCACGTTCAGGAGTTCTACGCGTTCGGCCCTCCGGCCGGAGCAGCTCTCAACATCACCTTGTTCAGCTATGACAACACGGTCCACCTGGGCGTCACCACGGTCGCCGCGGCGGTTGACTCCCGGCACCTGTTCATGCGCTGCCTCGACGAGGCGATCGTGGAGATGGCCGCCCTGGCCTCGACCTGGGCAAAGCCGGCAGTGCGCGCCAACTTGCGTGTGCTCGGCTTGGCCAGCTGACGCAAGCCGACCAAGACGACGGGTCAAATCACCAGGCCGAGGGTCGTGACTGGCGCATATCGTCTGGCTCGTGCCATCGCTCTCCACCCTTCCGGTGTTCATCGCTGCGTCCATCGTTCTGTTGGTCATCCCCGGCCCGGCCGTGCTGTTCATCGTCGCCCGGAGTGGGGCGCAGGGCCGGCGTGCCGGCTTCGTGTCGGTGCTGGGCGTTCACACCGCATCGATGGTGCACGTGGTGGCCGCCGTCGCGGGGCTCTCGGCCGTTGTGCTCGCCTCGTCGATCGCATTCACCGCTGTGAAGGTCGTGGGCGGCTTTTACCTGATCGTGCTCGGTGTGCGCTCGCTTCGCTCCGCCCGCGATCGGCACGACGTGGCGACGCCGACCGCTCGGCCCCCGAAGCGCTTGTTCGCCGAGGCCTTCGTCGTCAACCTGCTCAACCCCAAGGTCGCGTTGTTCTTTCTCGCCTTCCTTCCGCAGTTCGTCCAACGCGGGAACGGAGCGATCTGGTCACAGACGCTTGCCCTCGGCGTGGTCTACATCCTGCTGGGGCTGTGCTCGGACAGCATGTACGTGCTGGTCGGCGCACACCTCGGGGCTCGACTCAGCGGTCGCGTCACGCGACTACGAGCCAGCCGCTACGCGGAAGGCAGCATCCTCGTCGGCCTCGGCGTGCTGACACTCGCCCTGCCGCATCGCAAGACGACCAAGTAGCACTGTCCGGCAGTCCCTCTCAGGGTCACTGGTGTGCCGGGCTCGGACGCATGGACAAGATCTCGAAGCCGATCTCGTCGAGATAGCACCACAGCCAGTCGCAGCCGATAAGGCCGCACGACGTGCACCGTCGAAGGTGCATCCAGTGGCTGCCGATGCGCAGACAATCCTCGCAACCATTCGACGACGGGGCGACGTCGACCACGATGCTGTCGAGGTGTGAACACTCAGGACTCGTCATGAGGCCCGATCGTACCGATCCACTCCCCACACGAAATTCGCCCAGGTCGCTTGGCGGCGACGAGTACGGTCATGTCGTGAGGATGGACCTGCCAGAACCGTACGTGACCCGGTCCTATCGGGGCACTGCCGATCACCCGGCGATGGCGTCGATTCTCAACGAGTATCGCCAGCACGGCGGCAATCCGGAGATGGTCGCCGCCGACCAGATGGATGTCGCCTACGCCAACCTCACCAACTGCGATCCGATGACCGACATCGCAGTGATCGAGCACTCCGATGGTGAGCCCGTCGGCTACGTCCGGGCGAGCTGGGACGAGCTCGAGGACGGCTCTCGCGACTATGTGGTGTTCGCGCCGGTGCGTCCGTCCCATCTGACCGAGCCGCTGTTTCGAGCGATCGTCGCCGCGCAGGAAGCGCACATGCGACCGATGGCCAGTGGTGTGACCAAACCTCGATTTCGGGCGTACGCACCGCACCCCGGACCGGGGCTGCCGTCGACGCAGGAGGCCGCGTGGCTGGAGTCGCTCGGCTATCGGCCTGTGCGATTCGCTGCGTTGCTGGTGCGCCCGGATCTCGAGAACGTTCCCGATCTGCCGCTGCCTGACGGGGTCGAGATCCGACCCGTGACACCGGAGATGCTTCGCCCGATCTTCGACGCGCATTGGGAGGCGTTTCGTGGCGATTGGGACTTCAAGGAGACGACCGAGGAGGACGCTCAGCAGTTCCTCGACGACCCCCTGCGCGACGAGTCGTTGTGGAAGATCGCTTGGGTCGGCGACACCGTTGTCGGCCAGGTCAAGAGCTTCATCAACGCCGAGGAGAACGCGACCATGGGGTACTTGCGCGGCTACACCGAGTACATCTCGACGCACGCTGCATGGCGCAATCGCGGCATCGCCGGATCGCTGCTGGCAGGCAGCCTTCGCGAACTGAAGGCCAGGGGCATGACCGAGGCGGCCTTGGGCGCCGACACCGAGAACCCAGGTGGGGCGTTTCAGCTATACACCAAGCTGGGGTTCGAACTGCGCGCCTATGAGGCCGCGTACGCCAAGCCGTTGACCTGAGCCGACCAACGGTATGGTCGGCGTTCATGTCCGATGACGCCGCCGTCCGCCCGTTTCGCATCGACGTTGCCGACGAGGTCCTCGAGGATCTCGGTCGTCGACTGGCCCACACTCGCTGGCCAGAGGCCGAGCCGGTCGACGACTGGAGCCAGGGCGCACCGCTGGCCTGGATCCAGGACATGTGCCACTACTGGGGCAACGGGTACGACTGGCGGGCACGCGAGACGCTGCTGAACCGCTTCGATCAGTTCGTCACGACGATCGACGGCATCGACATCCATTTCGTCCATCAGCGCTCGCCGCATCCCGAGGCACGGCCCTTGCTGATCACCCATGGCTGGCCAGGCTCGATCGTCGAGTTCCACAAGATCATCGAACCGCTGACGAACCCGACTTCACACGGCGGCCAGGCATCCGACGCGTTCCATGTGATCTGCCCATCACTTCCGGGTTTCGGGTTCTCGGGCAAACCGACCACGACCGGTTGGGGGGTCGGTCGCATCGCCGACGCCTGGGCGGTGCTGATGGCTCGCCTCGGCTACGACCACTACTTCGCCCAAGGTGGCGACTGGGGTTCGGCGGTCACGCGTTCCATCGGCGGCCAAGACCCGCAGCACTGCGCAGCGATTCACATCACACTCGCCATGGGCACACGACCACGGCTCGACGGTGATCCGACGGAGGAAGAGCAGCGGGCCATCAGGGGAGCCGAGTACTACCAGGCGTGGGACAGCGGCTATTCGAAGCAGCAGGCCACTCGCCCCCAGACCGTCGGGTACGGCTTGGCCGACTCGCCGGCCGGTCAGGCAGCGTGGATCCTGGAGAAGTTCTGGGCGTGGACCGACTGCGATGGCCATCCCGAGAACGTGCTCGACCGCGACGAACTCCTCGACAACGTGATGCTCTACTGGGTGACCAACAGCGCCACCAGCTCGGCGCGCATCTATTGGGAGAGCTTCGCCAAGCCGCGGCCGGTCAACCTGGCGGTACCGGTCGGCGTGACGGTGTATCCGAAGGAGATCGTGCCCCCGGTGCGCGCCTGGATGGAAGCCGACTACCCGAACATCGTCCACTGGGCCGAACAACCCAAGGGTGGCCACTTCGCCGCCTTCGAGCAGCCCGAGCTGTTCGTCGACGACATCCGCACCTGCTTCCGCCAGTTCCGCTGAACCATCACGCCGTGGCCGACCAGGTCTGCCATTCGGCGTCGAGTTGATCGGTGGTGACCGAGCCGGCTTGCACATCGCCGCACAGCAGGCGCGCCGCATAGTGCTGGAGGAACTCGTTGGTCGGGGTCGCCACACCGTGCAACCGGCCGAGCATGATGATCTCGCCGTTGAAGTAGTCGGTCTCGAGAGTCGGTGCGCCCTTCATCAGGCCCTGCCACGTCGACCCGCCGATGAACGTGTCGCCCTCGGGGATGTCGAACTGCATCGTCTTGGCCCGCTGCTTGTAGTGCTCGACGCGCTCTGCGGTTTGTTCCCATCGGATGCCTGCCGCGCGATATGCATGCTGACCCTCCTCGAGGGCGGCTGCGGTGACTCGCGCACGCCGGCCGGCGATCCCGCAAGCGGCATCGGCCACGTTGCCGAGATTGACCAGCAGTTTGGCGTACTTCTTGGTCATCACGTCGTCGTCGGCCTCGGACAGCAACATCGGTGAGGCATCGATCAGTGCGGCCAGGTGGGTTGCCGTATCGTCGATGCCCGATGGGTACCGGCCGACATCGAGGATCGCGTTCGACGGCGCACACAGCACGGTCACCTCGCCCGGCTTCTCGAACTGTGCGGGGAGCTGGATCACCATCGCATAGACGCGAGCGAACCGGCGCAATGCCATGCGTTCGTGCTCCACGCCGTTGGTGCCGCAGACGACCGAGACGTTCGGGTCCCAGTCGAACAGCGCTGAATGGATCTGCGGTGTGTCCTGGGTCTTGGCGGTGATCAGCACGATGTCGTCGCCGGTCGGTTCGAGCTGATCGATGGAGGTGACGGCCTCGATCTCGACGACCTCGCTGCCGTGCGCCGATCGCACGGTCAAGCCGGCATCGCGGATGGCGGCGACGTGCGCCGCCCGTGCGACCAGGACGACATCGGCGCCACCCTGGCGCAGGCGCCCGCCGATCGCACTACCAACTGCACCAGCCCCGTAGATGATCACTCGCACCGCGGCATCGTACGGCTCAGACCCCCGGTGGAGTGTTTCACGCTCACCCGGGTAGGCGTGAAACACTCCACGATGTCATTCAGTCCTGGTCGTGCTCGACGGCAGCGGCGGCATTGACGATGCCGTCGCCGTAGATCGAGTTGCGTTGCGGTGTACCGACGCACGGCGCATCGAATGCCGCAGTACGACCCTCCGCGATGTAGGTGATGACCGGTGCCGGGCAGGCGACATCGGTCGCGCTGTCACGAAGGATCTGCTCGACCTTGGCCGGATCCATCGTGCGACCCTTGCCATGGCGCTGCCCCGTGCCGAACTCGCTGACGATCAATGCGGCAACACCGACGGCGTGCGGTGCAGCCATCGACGTTCCCTGGATCCACTGCCAGTAGGCGCAGTCGTCGATCGTCGGGGACGAACACTGGGCGACGACGAACGGCGTGAACGACTCGCCCGTGATCGGATCGACGTCCTCGTTGGCCAGGGCCACGCTCTTCGGGTACGGCCCGAGGATCAGGTTCTCCGGCTGACGATTCTTCGCCGGGTCGGCGATGAAGTCGCGGAAGAAGCCGCCTGGTGCGGCGACGTCGTTCTGCTCGAGGCCATGGTTGGAGTAGTCGGCCTTCTTCATGCTCGGTCCGACGGACGACACACCGATCACGCCGTTGCCCTCGAGGGGCATGTCGAGACAATCGTTGGTCACCACGCGCACCTTCTCGGTGCCCAGCGGGAAGTCGGGACTGGTCTCATCCGTCTTCAGCGCGGCACCCAAGTCCTGGTGCTCGTTGCCCAGCGCGGCGACCAACGTGACGCCGTGTGCCCGGGCGTAGTCGAGAGCGCGCTGCGTGGCATCGATGATCGTCGCCTGCTCCTGCTGCTCGGCAGCCGAGTCGAGCGGGTTGTTGCGGCAGTTGTACAACCACGGATCGGTGAAGAAGCTCATATTGACCACGTCGATGCCGTTGTCGCCGGCATAGGTCAACGCGTCGACGGTCGGCCCGAGGAAGAAGAACCCCGAGTCCTGGCCGGCGCGCAGGTTGACCAGCGTGACGTTCGGTGCGACGCCGGCGATGCCGATGCCATTGATGGGCGATGCAATCGTGCCGGCCACGTGCGTGCCGTGACCGTCTTCGTCGACGTCGGCCGGGTCGTTGCACGACTGATCAGGTTCGTCTGCGCAATCCCCATCGATCTCAGGGATGTCGACCGTGAAGTTGCGGCTGAGCTTGCGATTGAAGTTGGGTGCGATGTCGGGATGGCTGCCATCGATCCCGGTGTCGATCACACCAACCAGCACATCGCGACGGCCGGGCTGCTCGTCGTACGAGCCGTCCGGAGTCGCCCCGAGCATGCGCATGTCCCACTGGAAACCGGCCAACGGCTCGGCGGCCTGATCATCGTGCCCTTCGTGACCTTCACCGTGATCGCCACCGCGGCTCGCAGCAATCGCCGCTTCCGCGTTGCGACCTTCGCGCTCGACAGCATCGCGATTGTTGACGGCGTCAGCCGGCGCGGACCCGATCGGGGTGTTGCGGGCCACGCCGGCAACATCGGCCTTCGTCATGACGGCGCCCTCGAACGACGCTGCGTCGGCGGTCACCGTGACCAACCCGATCGCTCGATTGACTCGATTCACCGTGCCACCTGCTGCTTCGACGGTAGCGATCGTGGCGTCGACCGACGCCGCGTCCTTGGCCAGCACGACAAACGTCGCTGTTGCTGCGCTTCCATGAACCGGACTCGGCGCGTACGCCAGCGAACTGACGACCAAGGCCGCGCTCGCGAGAAAGACCCCTCTTCGTGTGGTGTGCATCCTGCTCCATTTCATCGATTGAATGGTGTGATTGCCCGACTGCCCGTCGGCGAACCTAACTCGATTGGAACAGAATTTCAAGGGTTCGACTTCCCCTGGTCGATTCGTACCGCTAGCACCGGGTCGCCGAACGTGGTGAACTAGGCGCGTGATGGAAGCCAATGAGTGAGGTCGTGCCGCTCCGATTCGGGATTCCGACGCCACCGGCCCGCCCAGGCGAGGTGGCCGACTTCTCGTATCTCGACGTGCCCGCCGCGGGCAGCGCAGACCGACCCGACATCGACACCCACCCGAGCGAGATGCGCGATCTTGCATACACCTTGATCCGGGTGCTCGACGACAACGGCGCGGCGGTCGGCCAGTGGGATCCACGATCCGATCCCGCGGCTCTCCACGAAGGCCTCCGGGCGATGGTCATGACGCGCGCCTACGACGACCGCATGACCACAGCCCAGCGACAAGGAAAGACGTCGTTCTACATTCGCTGTACGGGCGAGGAAGCGATCGCCGTTGGCCACGCACTCGAACTGCATCCGGAC
The DNA here is from genome assembly GCA_031373785.1 of Ilumatobacteraceae bacterium. GTDB lineage: Bacteria > Actinomycetota > Acidimicrobiia > Acidimicrobiales > Ilumatobacteraceae > JAENVT01. The sequence goes on along the minus strand of JANMNE010000214.1, from coordinate 11,254 downwards.
GACATGTTCTTCCCGACGTATCGCCAGCAGGGCTGGCTGATCGCCCGGCGGTGGCCGCTCGTCGAGATGATGTGTCAGGTCTTCTCCAACGAGAAAGATCGGCTGCACGGCAGACAGATGCCGATCATGTACTCAGCCCGCGACGTCGGCTTCTTCTCGATCTCGGGCAACCTCGGCACGCAGTACGTGCAGGCGGTCGGCTGGGCCATGGCGTCGGCGATCAAGGGCGACACCCGCATCGCCTCCGGCGTCGTCGGTGAGGGCACGACCGCCGAGGCCGACTTCCACCACGCACTCACGTTCGCAACCACCTACCAGGCGCCGGTGATCCTCAACGTGGTCAACAACCAATGGGCGATCTCGTCGTTCCAGGGCATCGCCGGCGGATCGCAATCGACCTTTGCCGCACGGGCGATCGGATATGGCATTCCGGCGCTGCGAGTCGACGGCAACGACTACCTGGCCGTGCTCGCCGCCACTCGGTGGGCAGCCGAGCGGGCTCGTAGCAACCATGGTCCGACGCTGATCGAGTGGGTCACGTATCGCGCCTCGGCACACTCGACCTCGGACGACCCGTCGCGGTATCGCCCGGCCGATGAATGGAAGTCGTGGCCCCTCGGTGACCCGATCGATCGCCTCAAGCAGCACCTCATCACCCTCGGGGACTGGTCGGACTCGCAGCACGCAGATCTCGTGGCCGACACCGTGCGAGAGGTGCTGGCAGTTGCCAAGGAGGCCGAGCAATACGGCACCTTGCTCGACGGACGCGGTGCGAGCGCGCGGAGCATCTTCGAGGACGTGTTCAAGGAGATGCCCGAACATCTGCAACGTCAGCGTCGACAGATGGAGGACGAGCGATGACAGCGATGACCATGAACGCGGCCATTCGCTCGGCGATCGACGTGATGATGGAGCGCGACGACAACATCGTCGTGTTCGGCGAAGACATCGGGTACTTCGGCGGCGTGTTCCGATGCACCGAGGGGTTGCAGGCCAAGTACGGCAGCGAACGCGTCTTCGACACACCGATCGCCGAGGGCGGCATCATCGGGGCTGCCGTCGGCATGGGAGCCTACGGACTGCGTCCCGTGGTCGAGATCCAGTTCGCCGACTATGTGTACCCGGGTCTGGATCAACTGATCTCCGAGGCGGCGCGATTGCGCTATCGGTCGAGCGCCGAGTTCACCGCGCCGATCACGGTGCGAATGCCGTGCGGCGGCGGCATCCACGGTGGCCAGACGCACAGCCAGAGCCCAGAGAGCCTCTTCACCCACGTGTGTGGCCTCACGACCGTCTTGCCATCGAATCCCTACGATGCCAAAGGCCTGCTGATCGCGTCGATCGAAGACGACGACCCGGTCATCTTCCTCGAGCCGAAGCGCATCTACAACGGTCCCTTCGACGGCCATCACGACCGACCGGTCGTGCCCTGGTCGAACCACCCACTGGGCGAGGTGCCCGACGGCTACTACCGAGTCGAGCTCGGTCGCGCCGCGGTTCGCCGACCCGGCGACGACCTCACCGTGCTGGCATACGGCACGATGGTGCACGTCGCCGAAGCTGCAGCCGAGGAGACCGGGATCGATGCCGAGATCATCGATCTCTGTACCTTGCTGCCGCTCGACACCGAGACGATCAAGGCCTCCGTCGACAAGACCGGTCGGTGCGTGATCATCCACGAGGCGACGCGGACCAGTGGGTTCGGCGCCGAGCTGTCGGCGACCGTGCAGGAGCTGTGCTTCTACCGCCTCGAGGCACCGATCGAGCGGGTCACCGGTTGGGACACCCCGTACCCGCACGCACAGGAATGGGACTACTTCCCCGGGCCCGCCCGCGTCGGCGCCGCCTTCCGTCGAGTGATGGCGGCCGACCGTTGAGCGAGTACATCGTCAAATTGCCCGATGTCGGCGAAGGCATCGCCGAGGCCGAGATCGTCGAGTGGCATGTCGCCGTCGGCGACACCATCGCCGAAGATCAAGTGATGGTCGAGGTCATGACCGACAAGGCCACCGTCGAGCTCCCATCACCGGTGGCCGGCGTGGTGTTGTCGGTCGGCGCCGCAGTCGGCGAAGTGCTGCAGGTCGGTTCGCCGCTGATCCACATCGACACCACGACTGAGGTCGTGGAACCGACGACGGCCGACGTCCCGGCATCGGCTCAGACTCCGACTCCGGCTCCGGCTCCCGACATGGAAGCGCGCGTCTCGGTGGCCGAGCCACCGCCCAGCCCTGCCACTGCCGCCACTGCGGCGCCTGCGGCCCCTGCTGCAGCACCCACCGAGGCGGCCACGCCGGCAACCGGCGAGCGGCGCTCGACAACCGCTGCTCCGGCGGTGCGCGAGCGGGCCAAGAACCTGGGGATCGACCTCACCTCCATCACCGGAAGCGGGCCTGACGGGCGAATCGTTCACGCCGATCTCGACGCCCGACTCTCCCGCAACGGATCGAGCAGACCCACCGCGCTGCGCATCGACGGCGACGACGGCACCGACGACGTGGCGGTGATCGGGCTGCGCCGCAACATCGCCCAGCGGATGCAGATCGCCAAGAGCCGCATTCCTCACTTCACCTACGTGGACGAGGTCGATGTCAGTGAAGTTGAACGCCTACGCGCCGAACTCAACCGACAGCTCGACGATCAGCACACGCGCCTGACCATCCTGCCGTTCCTGATGCGAGCCATTGTGGTGGCGATCAGCGACTTCCCGCAGATGAACGCCCGATACGACGACGATGCAGGAGTCGTGCATCGTCACCGAGCAGTGCATCTCGGTGTGGCGACGCAGACCGCGAAGGGCCTGATGGTTCCGGTGGTGACGCATGCAGAAGGCCGCGATCTGCGATCGTGCGCCGACGAGGTCGCCCGTCTGTCGACCGCAGCCCGCGACAACAAGATCACGCTGGCCGAGTTGACCGGATCGACGATCACGATCAGCAGCCTGGGTTCGCTGGGCGGGATCGTCTCGACACCGATCATCAACTACCCGGAGGTGGCCATTGTCGGTGTCAACAAGATCTCCACGAGGCCGGTATACGTCGACGGAGCCGTGCTCCCCCGCCAGATCATGAACCTGTCGTCGTCGTTCGACCATCGAGTCGTCGACGGCGCCGATGCCGCGGCGTTCATCCAACGCATCAAGGCCCTGCTCGAGACACCGGCACTCATCTTCATGCCGTAACAACCCGCTCGTCGTAGACCGTCCATGTCAGCGATGCGATGGCCTGGCATGCTGGTGGACCCATGAGCGTCGCGGCACCCACCCTCACCGGCACCCACGTGCAACTCGAACAACTGCGCATCGAATTCGCCGAGGAGCTGACTGCGGCGGGGAATCAGGACCGCTCGACGTATCGCTGGACACCCGTTCCCCCGACCGTCGAAGGCATGCAGCGCTATATCGCCGGACTGCTGAACGATCAGCAGTCGCGGGCTGCGGTGCCCTTTGTGCAACGGCGGGTCAGCGACAACTCCTTGGTGGGCTGCACGCGGTATCTCCGTCTCGAGTGGTGGGGCGGCAAGCAGTTGCCCGACGAAGTCGAGATCGGCGGGACGTGGCTGGCTGCATCGGCCCAACGAACACCGATCAACACCGAGGCGAAGCTCCTGTTGTTGAGCAACGCCTTCGACACCTGGGGCGTGCATCGCGTGTCGATCTGCACCGACGCACGCAACGCTCAGAGCCGGACGGCGATCTTACGAATCGGTGCGACGTTCGAGGGCATCCTGCGCAGCCATCGGGGCTCGTACGCCCCCGGCGAGGAGAACACGGTTGCCCGCGACTCGGCCATGTACTCGATCGCGCGCACCGACTGGCCGGCCGTCAAGCGAGGATTGGAGGACCGACTGCGATGAGTGAACTGAACGATGGCGACGAGCCCGGCACTCCCCGCTCGGTGATGCTGGTGACCGGGGGCAGCCGCGGCATCGGTGCTGCGATCTGCCGGCTGGCCGCGCGAGCCGGATACACGATGGTGGTGAACTTCGCGGCCAGCGCCGACGTGGCGATCTCGTTGGCCAACGAGATCGGCAACGATTCGATCGCGGTGCGCGCCGATGTCGGTGACGAATCTGCGGTGATGGCGATGTTTGCCGAGATCGACGCGCGTCTCGGGCGCATCGACGTGTTGGTCAACAACGCCGGCATTGCCGGCAGCTACGGAACTCTCGACAGCTACACGGTCGAGGCGCTCGAGCATCTGTGGGCCGTGAACCTGACCGGTCCGTTCGTGTGTGCGCGCGAGGCGGTCAAGCGCATGCGCGACGCCGGCCGCGGGGGATCGATCGTCAACATCTCGTCGAAGGCCGCTGTGCTCGGTGGATCGAACGAGTGGGTTCACTATGCGGCATCCAAGGGTGGGATCGACACGATGACCACCGGGCTTGCCAAGGAGTTGGCGCCGCACGGGATTCGGGTCAACGCCGTTCGCCCGGGCCTGATCGAGAGCGACTTCCATCTTCATGCCACGCCCGGTCGCGTCGAGCGAATGACGCCGCTGATCCCCATGCAGCGAGCCGGTTCCTCCGACGAGGTCGCCGAAGCGGTGCTGTGGCTGGCGTCGCCGGCAGCGAGCTACGTGACCGGTACGTTCATCGAGGTCACCGGCGGGCGCTGAGTGCCACTGACCTGCACGATGTGACGCACCCACAACCCGGCAGCGATCGTTGCCACGCACGCCCCCAAGGTGACGGGCGGAAGCACTCCAGGTCCGCGGGAGTCGAAGAGTTGGCCGAGCGACCACGGCATGACGAGACCGCCGAGTCCCGCGGCGCCGATGAACGCCGACGTCGCCGCGCCTGACAACGCGAGGTGGGCCTCGGCGTAGCCGATCATCGAGGCGAACTGCGGTGCGATCGAGAGGCCGAACAGGAACGTGACGATCCACAACCCGATGTTGCCGCCGTTGACAGCGACCAGGATGACCGACGACATCAACGCAACCGTCATCGAGCCAGTCAGCATCCACCCAGCGCTGAATCGGCTGGCCAGCCAGATCGACACGACGCGCCCGAACGAGAACCCGACCCAGAAGATGACGGTCACTCCCGTTGCGGTGTTGGCATTGCCGTACCCGATCTGCTCGACGTATGAGTGGATCCAGTTGGCGAACCCGACCTCGAGGGCGACATACACGAAGAAGAACAAGCTGACGACCGCCAGTTGTCCGCGGCGAACCGAGGCCGCCGCGGCGTCGCCACTGCCATGATCAGCGGCCCGTGTCTTCATCGGGGCCGGAGTCGACAGCAGGACCGAACAGCACAACGCCGCCAGCATCGCGAGGGGCACGGCGACCGGCCACAGCGAATGGCTCCATGCAATCGCCCTGTTGGTCAGCAATGGCGCGGACAGCGCTCCGAGCGCGAAGAACAGGTGGAGAGCGTTGAGCGCCGCGCCTGGTGAGTCCGGGCGGCTCCACACGACGAGGGTGTTGCCGGAGACATCGCCGACTCCGCACACGAGACCGAGCACGACGAACGCACAGACCAGTGGGGCGAGATCGCGAAGCTGCGAGATCACCACGATCATCGCAATGGAGGTGATCATGCAGGCGGACCACATCTGGTGGCCGTGGCCACGGTCGAGGAACCGGCCGCCGACGAACGATCCGGCCATGTAGCCGATCGACGACCCGACGAACACCAGGCTGATGCCGCCGTCGTTGGTCCTGACGCGGTCGCGGAGATGCGACAGCGCCGGTCCGGCGATGCTCAACGCGCTCCCCAACACGACGAAACTGACCAAGTAGACCCAGACAGGGACGAGCCGAGGTCCCTGCGATTCCATCACGGTCGATAGTAGGGCGCACCACTATCGTGCGCCCAACATGCGTGTCGTTGTCGTCATTGCCCATCCGGATCCGAACAGCTTCACGCACGCAATTGCCGCAACCGCTCGAGCCGCGCTGGCCGACCACGGCCACGAGGTCACGGTGTTGGATCTCTATGCCGACGAGTTCCGTACAGCAATGAGCCCGGCCGAGCGCCGTGCGTATCACAGCGAGCGACCACTGCTGGACCCGGTCGCCGAACGCCATGCAGGTCTGGTCAAACAGACCGAGGCCTTCGTCTTCGTCTACCCCACGTGGTGGAGCACGATGCCGGCGATCCTCAAGGGATGGCTCGAGCGGGTGATGGTGCCCGGTGTCGGGTTTGTCTTCGACGAGCACCACCACGTACGGCGCGGCTTGACGCAGGTTCGTCGCATCGTCGGGATCTCGACGTATGGCTCGCGGTGGTGGTACGTGAAGGCGATGCACGACAACGGCCGGCGCACACTGCTGCGCGCTCTCCGGTTGAACACAGCAGTGCTCACCCGGCGATCGTGGCTGGGACTGTACGAGATCGACCGCTGCACCAACGAGCAACGCGCCGCGTTCCTGCGACGCGTCGAGGACCGGATGCGTGCGCTGTGAAGGTGTACGTCGTCTACTGCCACCCGGACCCCGACTCGTTCACGGCGGTGGTGCGCGCCCGGGCGACCGACGAGTTGGAGGCCGCTGGGCACCGAGTGCGCATGTCCGACCTCTACGCGGACGGCTTCGAGCCGGCGCTCTCCCGCCAGGAGCGCCTCGAACACCTCGCACCGAAAACCACCGATCCGCTCGTGACGGAGTACTGCGCCAACCTCCGCTGGTGCAGTGCGCTCGTGTTCATCTACCCAACCTGGTGGAGCGGACAGCCGGCGATGTTGACCGGGTGGCTCGACCGCGTGTTGCTTCGAGGAGTTGCCTGGGAACTGCCCGAGGGCACAACGCGGATCACGGCCCGGTTGACCAACATCCGCCGTCTCGTAACGATCACGACCCACGGGTCCTCACGCTGGGTGAACATTGTCGAGGGCGAGACCGGACGCCGCGTGATCGGCAGGGCGGTTCGCGTGTTGTGCCATCGGTTGGCGCGCACGACCTGGGTGGCGATGTACAACATCGATCGATCGACCGAAGCCGAACGGAACGCCTTCCTCGATCGAGTGGCGCACCGAATGCACCGGTTGTCGCCGCCGTCTACGGAGATTGCAGCAGGTCGAAGGTGGTGACCACCTCGACGTGGTGCGTCTGCGGAAACAGGTCGAAGACCGTCGAGCGGACGTGGGTGTAGCCCACCTCGCGGAGCAGCCCGGCATCGCGGGCCAGGGACACCGGGTCGCAACTGACGAGTACGATGCGAGCAGCCCGAGTCGCCGCCAGCACGGTCACCGCCTGACGACCCAGTCCGGTCCGCGACGGGTCGGCGATCACCAGGTCGGCGTGGCGCGGTCGCCACCGCTCGACCGCCGTGCACATGATCTGGGCCGGCACGTCGGCGAGGTTGACCGTCGCGTCGGCACACGCTGCCTCGGATTCCTCCACAACGGTGATCGTCGCACCGTCCACGGCGGAGGCGAACAGCCCGACTCCTCCGTATGCATCGATGATCGATCGGGAGCCGAGCGGCCCGCCGCATGCTTCGCGGACTGCACCGACCAACAGTTCAGCCGCAGCGGGACCGGATTGGAAGAACGACGCCGCGCTGATCCGAAGGCGCTTGCCGGAAACGACCTCGTGGACCATGGCCCGTGGACCGATCGCCACGTCGGACGGCACGTCGAGCAGTTCGAGATCGCCATCGACGACCAGCGCCGAACGCTCGCCCGTCGCGGCACTGACACGGAGGCTGACGTCACCATGGCCACGGACGCGCAGCACTGCCAGCAGCTCCTCCAGCAATGGATGGCTGACCGGGCAGCCGCCCAGTTCGACCACGTCGTGCGAGTCACGCCCGCGGAGGCCGAGGCGATCGACGCCGCTCGCCACCCGCAGCGTGGTGCGGTATGCCCACGCGGGAACGGATGACCCCACAACGACGTCTGCATCGACCAACTTGCCCGTCCGCCGCAATGCCTCGGCGACGATCGTCGCCTTGAGACCCAGCTGTGCAGCCGGGTCGACGTGCTGCCAGGTGCAACCGCCGCAACCGGCAGCATGGCCGGCGCACGGCGGCACGACCCGGTCGGGCGACGGTTCGATGACGTCGAGCACCTCGGCACGGACGAAGTCCTTCTTCGACTGCACGATCTCGACCGCCACCAGTTCTCCGGGCAGTGCTCCACGCACGAACGCCACGCGGCCATCGGCGACATGCGCAATTGCATCCCCGCCTGCTGCCATCTTCTCGGCGCGCACCTCGATCGACGACATCGTCGACGACTGTAGATCCCTTGGTGTCTCGAAGCAGCCACTACCCTCGGAATGATGCCTCGACCGATCGAAATCGCCCCCAGCGTCTTACCGGCCGACTTCGCCAAGTTGGGCGAGGAGGTCGCCGCCCTCGAAGCCGCCGGCGTCGACAGGATCCAGTGGGACGTCATGGATGGCCAGTTCGTCCCCAACCTCACCTTCGGACCCGACGTGATCGCCGCGGCCCGCAAGCACACCTCGTTGCCGTTCGAAGCACACCTCATGGTCTTGACCCCCGACGCGATGGCCGCGGAGTACGTTCGCGCTGGTTGTCAGCGCCTGATCGTGCACGTCGAGGCATGCACCCACCTGCATCGCACCCTGGGCAACATCGCCTCACTCGGCGCCACTGCGGGCGTCGCCCTCAACCCGGCGACGCCCGCCCGCGACATCGCCCACGTGCTCGACCTGGTCGATCTCGTGCTGGTGATGACGGTCAACCCAGGGTTCGGCGGGCAGCAGTACATCGCCTCCATGGAGCCCAAGATCGCCGAGGTCGTCGAGATGGTCCGGGCCGCCGGTCGCAGCGAACTGATCGACATCGAGGTGGATGGCGGGATCGGCCCGGAGACCATCGCGGCTGCCACCGCGGCCGGAGCCAATGTGCTGGTCGCCGGCAGCGCGCTCTATCGCGACCCGGCCGGACTCGAACACGCGGTCAGCGATCTGCGCGCCCGCGCCACCGCGGCCCGCATCTGATTCACACGTGCTCGGGCGTCTCGGAAGGTGCCGAGGGGCCCGGCCCGAGGTCCGCGTGCTGGCGGTCGCGTTGTACCTCGAGCAATGGAGGCAACTCGTCGCCGGTGGACTCCCGTTCGCGCGCGGCGCGGACCATCGCAAAGATCAGCAGCTTCATCGAGGCCAGTACGACGAGCACGACGGAGGCAATGGCCAGCGGCCTGAGCACGGCCTTGGCGACGGATTTCTTGGCGGTCTTCAACGGCGCCAGCACTCCGGTGTCGACCTCGCGACCGTCGACCAGCAGCGTCTTCACACCGTCCTCCACGCGAGGGCAGCGCAGGTCAGTGTCGTTGACACCGATCACGGCATCGCCGCCGAACAACGGGGCCGCGAGCCGTACCTTGGATCGCAAGACGTTGGTGATCGCGTCTGGTCTCGCGCCGACCAAGTACTGCCGGCCGGTGTGGAGGTACCGGATGTCGTCGTCGAACCGCACGTCGACGATCGTGTTGACGGCATAGCCGTCGAGACTGCCGGCGCGAACCTGCTGCACCGCGAAGCGCGCCGTCGTGGCATCGGAATCGGCCAGCGTGCCGACGAAGACGGCCACGGGTGCAGGCGGCGCGTTGCAGCCCGGAGGAACGCTGACCAACGGGGCCGAGGCGACGATCGGATCCACAATCGGCAGTGGCTCCTGGATCGCCGGCAACTCGGGGCCGATGGCAACGGGCGTGACCGTCACCCCCGTGGTCGACGGTTCCGGAGCAGGCTCAGTCGGAGGCGCCGCGCTGACAGCGGCAGGCCACAACAGGCCTATCAGCATCCCCAGAACGATCGACGGCGCGTGCCTCACGCCGCCACGCTACTGAGCGGCGCGGCGGTGAGCCGGTCAACGGCCTTCGAACTTCGGCTGCCGCTTCTCGACGAACGCCCGCAGCGCCTCGCGGGTGTCGGCCGTACCGAAATTGACGGTCTGGGCCACGCCCTCGTCGTCGAGCGCCTGCTCCATCGTCACCTGCAGTGAGTTGTCGAGCATTCGCTTGGTCATCGCCAAGGCGATCGGCGGTCCCGCGGCCAACCGTTCCGCCCAACCGGCGACGAACTCGTCGATCTCCGCATCGGGCACCACGCGATTGACCAAGCCGATTCGCTCGGCCTCGGCGGCACCGATGATGTCGGCGAACAGCGCCAGCTCCTTGGCGCGGTGCATCCCCACGATCCGCGGCAGCAGCCACGAGCCACCGAAGTCGACCGACAGACCGCGTCGGGCGAAGATCTCCGAGAACCTGGCGTTGTCGCTGGCAACGACCAGGTCGCAGCCGAGCGCCATGTTGCACCCGGCGCCAACGGCCACACCGCGCACCTTGGCGATGGTGGGAATAGGCAGGCGATGCAAGGTGAGGGCCACGTCGCCGACGTGGCGCATCTGGGCCAGCTGATGGCGGTCGGGTTCACCCGCACCGCCGCCCGTCAGGTCGGCTCCGGCGCAGAAATCGCCGCCGGCCCCGGTCAACACAGCAACGCGATCCTGCCCGCTCGAGGCGATGTCGCGGAATGTCTCCAGCAGCTCGGCCCACATCTGGGCGTTGGCCGCGTTCTTCTTGGCCGGGCGGTTCAGGGTGATCGTCACGATGCCCGATGCCCGATGCACCTCGATGGTTTCCACGGAAACGGCACGATACTGGTGCAATGGGCTTCAACCCGTATCACAAGTTCGTCGCCAAGCCCGCCGACTACGTCTTCGTGGTCGCCGCGGCGCTTGCTGTCATCGGTCTGTTGGCATGGGCACTGCTCGGGTAGCGACCGGGCTGTGGGACGGCGGATTCGGCACGATCGAGGTTCGACGGGTTCAGCCGTACGAGGCCACCAAGGCCTACGTGTGCCCCGGATGCCACCACCGGATCCCGGTCGGCACCGGCCACTACGTCGCCGTGCCGTCGGACGCACCCGACCTGCGGCGGCACTGGCACAAGGCCTGCTGGGATCGACGTCCCAGCCCATCGACGAACACGGTCTAATGGATGCGGGACCCGGACTGGCATCCGGATCACCAGCAGAGGCGCCGGCGCTTCAACGAACCGGCCCCGGGAGCAGTGTGCCGGTCGTCTACTCCGGGACGTTGGCCTCTGGCAACGAGCGATCAGCAGAGCGATGGTCGTGGCGTGGTCGACATAGTCCGACGATGGGTGGCGCCGATGGTGCGCGACTGGCACGAACATGGCAGCGCCTACGAGATCGCCCGGCTGCTCACGGCCCCGGCTCGGCGCGGTCTGGTACACCTCACCGTGGAGCACCCCGAGAACCTGCCACCGCAGGGGCCGGTGATCGTGGTGGCCAACCACCGTTCGTTCTTCGACTCC
>JANMNE010000189.1:0-35610 GCA_031373785.1 Ilumatobacteraceae bacterium | reverse complement strand
CCGACCATCCGGCCGATGTCGATCTGCTCGTCGTCGGGCAGATCGGGGTTCTTCTCCTTGACCGACGCGGTGGCGCGCACCACGGCCTCGTCGACCACGTCGACGAACCGCACCGGCTCGCCTTCGCGGCTCTTCAACATCTTGCGGTCGGTGCCCAACACGTTCCCGAAGGCGACGTGCACTGCGCGAGCGGGCGGTCGCAGCCATCCGGCCATCGCGGCAACGTCGAACACCATCGCCAGGTGCTGCGACTGCGGCGCGCCGACGACGTAGAGCAGCAACGTGGCCTTGACCCGCTCGACCCGGTCGAGCACGCAGGCCAGATCGCTGGTGCCGTAGTTGAATCCCCCGCCGCGCTTCTGCACGATCAGCGGCAACGGCTCGCCCTCGCGATTGGTGTAGCCCGGGGGGAACACCACGTCGGCGCCGTCGCTCTGTTGCAGCAGTCCGGCAGTGCGCAGCCGCTCGACGACCTCGGGCAGCAGGTCGTTGTACATGCTCTCGCCGGCCAGATCGTCGTCGGTCAGCAGCACACCGAGCTTGCGGTAGAGCCGATTGAAGTACTGCATGCTGAGATCGACCAGCAGCTTCCACAGCCGCAGCGTTTCTGGATCACCACTCTGCAGCAGCACGACACGGTTGCGAGCTCTCGCCTGGAACTCTTCACTGGAGTCGAACTTGGCCCGGGCCTGCTTGTAGAACCCGTCGAGGTCGCCCACGCTGAGACCGGCTGCGGCTTCGGTCTCACCGATGTCGAGCAAGTGCTCGATCGTCAGGCCGAATGGTGTGCCCCAGTCGCCGACGTGGTTCTCGCGGATCACGGTGTGGCCGACGAGCTCGAGCATGCGGACAAGGGCATCGCCGATCACGGTCGTGCGCAGATGCCCGATGTGCATCTCCTTGGCGATGTTCGGCGCCGAGTAGTCGACGACTACGCGCTCCGGCGCTGCGGCCAATCGCACGCCGATGCGCTCGTCGCCTTCCAGCGCGGCGAGCTGCTCCTTCAGGAACCCTTCGTCGAACGTGACGTTGATGAAGCCGGGGCCGGCAACCTCGACGGTGGCCTTGCCGGCGAGATCCGCGGCCGCAACCACGTCGTCGGCGACGTCGCGCGGCTTGCGACCGAGTTGCTTGGCGAGGGCGAGGGCCCCATTGGCCTGCGCGTCGGCGCGATCACTGGGTCGAACCACCGGATCGACCCAGGTGTCGCCACCCGCGACCGTGGCAAACGCTGGTGCCAGCAGGTCGGCGACGATGACGAGGGGATCAGCCATGAAGATCCGATCGTACCCGTGTCTTTGCGGTGATCGAGTGCGGAAAACTCGTCCCGCCCGGGCGAACCGGGCAGCCCCAGAAGGCTACGTAGCGAAAAGGGGCTGTCCAGTTCCATCGGTGGCCAGCGCCGCGCCCGACCCTGTGGAGTCTTTCGAGGTACCCGGGCGAGCGCCGAGAACTCCACAGGACCGTGAGGTGGCCAACCCGGTCGATATGGAGCAGCTCCGCAGGGTCGCTATCCTCGCTGGCATCCCGCCCTCGTAGCTCAGGGGATAGAGCATCGGTTTCCGGAACCGTGTGTCGCATGTTCGAATCATGCCGAGGGCGCTCTGGTCGCAGGCCACGTTCAGCGGATGAAAGTCAACGTTCAGGACCACCGTTGCCAGGTACTAGCACCTACGACCAATTGCTTCGCGCGGGCGGTTGGAGTGAACTGACGGTGGGGCGTTTGCCGAAAGGGCCGTCATGACGCGCAGTAACCGGATGAGGGCCCTCGCATCGGTGCTCGTCGCCATCGTTGTCCTGCCTGTAGTAGTTGGGCTCGAGGGAGTCGCAAGCGCCGTCCCACCGCCCGCTCCGACACTGCTGTCGCCGGCAAACGGTGCGAGCGTCACGATTCCTGCGACGATCTCATGGTCGCAGGTGGCGGGCGCCGGCGGCTACAACTGGGAGGTGAGCCTGTCGTCGGGCTTCACATCCGTGATCGAAAGGAATCCTGAGCGGCTTGTCGGCCCGGCAACGACTCAAGACATCGTCAGCGGCTTGGCGAATGGAACGTACTTCTGGCACGTGCAGGCGGTCAGCGCAGACGTCGAGCCGGGGGCATGGTCGTCACCTCGCAGCTTCACGGTCACCGGTGCGGCTGCCGGCGTGCCCGGCACGGCCACCCTGAACCCACCACTGAACGCAACGCAGTTCCACTCGTTGGAGAACTTCACCTTCACCTGGAGCGCCGTACCCGGCGCCGTCGGATACATCCTCCAGGAATCGACTGACCCGACGTTCCCTGTCGACGTCAGGGTGCGCCAAGTCAGCATCAATGGTCCAACTGAAGTGGTTTCGTTCAACTCGAGCAATCTGGGGAACTTCAAGGCACGCGTCATCGCCGTGGCCGCGAATGGCCTCATGGGTACACCGTCGAACCTCGTCGACTTCAGCGTGCTCGACAGCAATCCGTTCCCTGCCCCGCCGACGCTGTTGTCGCCCGCCACCGCCACATCGCAGCAGCTGCCGGTGAGTCTCTCCTGGACGCACGTACCGAACCACCAAGATCTCGGCTACCAAGTCCAGATCGCAACGAACTCCACGTTCACCAACATCGAGGCGACGTACCAAGTCACGGAAAACCAGAAGATCGCGTCGGCGCTGACGACTGGCACAAAGTTCTGGCGGGTGCGGTCGCAGCACGGCTACATCGGCGCAACCGAGGCCTACACGGCATTCTCGGCGACCCGTACGTTCACGGTGCTGGCGACTCCGCCACGGATGGGTGCGGTCACGTTCCCAGGGACCAAGTTCAGTGGCGGCGAAGCTCTGGGCGTCCTCGAGATCACTGGCACCGCCCCCGCTGGTGGTGCCACCGTCACGATGACGGCCAGCGATCCAAACCTGGTGCCTGAGCTTCCCGCATCGAGGCAGATTCCGGCGGGCACCACATCGATACAAGTGCTCGTTGCCCCCACGGGCTTCCCCAACTCACTCAGGCCGATGCGCGTCGGTTTTGTCACGACGCCGACGCCCGTGACGATCACCGCGACGTACAACGGATCGTCGGTGTCGACGACGATCACGATCTTGCCGCCGCAGTTGAACGACACGCCGCTCCAGTTGTTCCCGCAACGTGCCACGGGCGGCGCGGACATGTTGGGGATCGTCGATCTCGAGGTCGGCTGCTTCGCCGGGCTCTGCGATGGCCTTGCACCTGCGGGAGGATTCTTGGTGAACCTGTCGAGTTCTTCGCCGTCCGCAACCGTTCCGGCCACGATGACCATCCCTGCCGGCGCTGGTGGCGACCAGTTCCCGATCCACACGACACCCGTCACGAAACTCACGATCGTGACAATCACCGCTCGTGCCGGCGGCGTGACCGCAAACTGGCAGATCAGGCTCACGCCACCGCCTGCGCCCAGCGCCTTCACTCTGAACCCAGTCGATACAGCGAGCGGCTCGAGTGGGATCATTCAGATTCCACTTGCGTCAATCCTTGGGCACGACCAGCTCGTGCAGGTGACGAGCAGCAACCCGCAGGTGGCCTCGGTGCCCGCCTTCGCCACCATCCCGGCTTCGACCGAGGTCAGTAGCTTCGTCATCACCACGAGCGCGGTGACCGCCCGCACGGTCGTCACCATCACCGTGACGGGTGGCGGCGTGAGCCGCACCGCAGATCTCGTCGTCCATCCCAGCTTGCCGGCTCTGGCGGGCTACACCGTGAGTCCCACCGCCGTCCAAGGTGGGACGTCGGCCAACGGTACCGTCACCCTCGACAGCCCCGCGCCTACTGGCGGGCTCAGTGTCAGCCTCAGCAGCAATCTGCCTGGCTCGGCCAGCGTTCCGGCGTCGGTCACATTGCCGGCCGGCGCAACCAGCGCATCGTTCACCGTGACCACGTTCCCGGTCGACAACACGACCGTGACGCTCACCGCCTCCCTCGGCAGTACGACACTGTTCACAGCGCTGAGCATCACGGCAGCTCCGTCACTCACCCTGACGTCGCTGACGCTCAGTCCGACCACCGTGGTCGGAGGTGCGTCGTCGACCGGCACCGTCACGCTCAGCGCAGCAGCGCCAAGCGGTGGCGCGGTCGTGTCACTCTCCGACAACTCCGCGGCGGCCTCCGAACCGGCCAGCGTCACGGTGCCTGCTGGATCGACAAGCAGAGCCTTCACAGTGACAACGTCTGCGGTATCGAGCACGACCGCGGTCAGCGTCTCAGGATCGTTCGGTGGCGCTACGGCCAGCGCCATGTTGACGGTGAATCCGCTTGCCGCGCCAACACTGCAGACCCCGGCGAATGCCGCAACCGGAGTGGCGCAACCGGTGGCGTTCGACTGGGCGGATATCACCAACGCAGTGGATTACGAGCTCCAGGTCGACAACACCTCGACCATCGCTGCACCATTCGTCGCCAACTCGATCGTCAGCATTTCGCAAGCTTCGATCGGAGCCCTCCCGGCACAGCAACTGTGGTGGCGGGTGCGGGCTCGGAACGCAGCCGGCGTGTTCGGTCCGTTCTCGTCGACCTTCCGGTTCACGCCGGCCGGGACTGCGACCACGGCCGGCTTGTCAACGGTCGCTGTTTCACCGACAAGCGTTGTAGGCGGAGCGTCCTCCACGGGAACGATCACGCTGACGGCTGCTGCACCAACCGGGGGTGCGGTGGTCACCTTGACCAGCTCCAACGCCGCATCCACCGTTCCGGCGAGCGCGACCATCGCCGCCGGGGCCGCAAGCGCGACCTTCCCAGTGACGACCTCGGCGGTCGCCACGGCGACCGCGGTGACGCTGACAGCTACGTATAGCGGTGTCAGTCGTACGGCCACTCTCACCGTCAACCCGGCCGCGACGGGCGGCCTGCCGGCTCCTTCGCCGATCGCTCCCGCTGGCGACGCCCGCTTCAGCCCGGGTCAGACGATCGTCTTCGACTGGTCCGACGTCGCTGGAGCCGCGAGTTACATCGTCCAGATCGACGACCAGAGCGACTTCTCTTCGCCGACGATCAACCAGACGGTCTCCTCCTCGACGTACTCGACGAGCACGCTCCCAACGACGCGCATGTGGTGGAGAGTGCAGGCTGTTGCCGCTTCCGGGTCACCCGGCGCCTGGTCGTCGGGGAGCAGGTTCGAGGTGAAGTAGCGCCCGTCGTCGAGAAGTCAACGATGGGCGCTACGCAGACGGTCGGACGTCGGCGGTCGGCGGTCGGTACGCGCTATCGTTGATCGGCAATGGGCAAGGGGTGCCGGCGGGGGCAATGGGTCGTTGTCGTTGTCCTGCTCGCGGCCGGATGCGCCTCGACGAGCCCGGGGGTGGTTGCCCGCGATGCCACACCAATCGCCGGTGTCGACGGGGGCGCGGTGCCCGACGACCCCGAGGTGCGGATCCTTACTTTGTCGAACGGGTTGACCGTGTACCTCCGCTCGAACGATCGCCCTGGCGGCAGCGCGGAGATGCGATTGGCGGTCAATGCCGGCTCCGGTCAGGAAGACCCCGACCAGTCGGGCACCGCCCACTTCCTCGAGCACATGCTCTTCAACGGGACCACAGAGTTCCCCGCCAACGACCTCATCGCCACACTGCGGGGTTTCGGCATGGAGTTCGGGGCCGACGTCAACGCCTACACGTCGTACGACGAGACGGTCTTCGAGCTGACCGTGCCCACGACCAAGTCGGCCAACCTCGGCACCGGTCTCGACGTGCTGCGCGAATGGCTGTCGGCGGCAACGCTCGATCCCCAGCAGGTGGAGAGCGAGAAGGGCGTGGTGCTCGACGAGTGGCGCCAACGCGATCAGTCGTTCGGCGGGCGGGTCGCCAAGGCCAGCGAGGCGATGTTCCTGGCAGGCTCCGGTTACGAAGGTCGCCAGCCGATCGGGACCGACACGGCGATCAACGCGATGACACCGGCGCTGCTGCGCCGCTTCTACGACACCTGGTACCGACCGGACAATGCGGCGATCATGGTGGTCGGCGACATCGACGTCGACGACATGGAAGCCGAGATCCGCGACCGCTTCGAACCACTGACACCACGCGGCGAGGCCACGGAGCGAACCGAGCCGGCCCTCGCAACGTTCGGCGCGGCGGCTGCGACGGTCGTGGTCGATCCCGATGCGACCACCGGTGATGTCGAGGTCTCGCTACCCGGACCGTTCGTCGCCGACGGCTCGGCCGAATCGTTGCGTCACGACACGCTGATCTCGCTGGCCTTCGACATGATCGTCACCCGCCTCAACGACGACATCTCTCGTGGGTCGGCGACGTTCACCAGCGCCTCGGTCGGCAACAACGGTGTGGTTCGACGGCTCGATGCACCGAGTGTGATGGTCAGCGGCGAGCCCGGCCAGCTGTCGGCAACACTCGACGCGGTCACCGCGGAGTTCGAGCGAGTGCGGCGGTTCGGCTTCGACAGCGGCGAGCTCGACCGCACGCTGCGCGACTACCGCAGCCAGAACCAAGCGGAGTTCGACGGCAGCGACACGGTGCAAGACATCGACTACATCTCGCGATACGTCGACCACTTCCTGATCGGCCGGACGATCCCCACTGCGGACCAGTCGTTCCAGATCTACAAGTCGATCTACGACGAGGTGACACCGGACGCCGTCGGCCAGGCATTCAACGACCTGCTCGGCAACGCCGCAGCGCATGTGATGGTCGTCGCCCCCGACTCGCTCACCGGTGTTCCCACCGAGACCGATGTGCTCGACCGTATCGCCGCGTTGCCCACCATCGACCTCACGGCCCGCGAGGCCACCGCCGCGGGAGACACAGCGCTGATGACACCGCCGGAGCCGGCGAAGGAGACATCGTCGGATCTGCTCGACATCGACGAGGCCTTCATCGCCCCCACGATGTTGACGTTCGAGAACGGGGCGCGCGTTGTGCTGAACCCCACATCCATCGCCGACAACGACGTGTACTTCTCGGCAACGAGCCCGGGTGGTTTGTCGTTGGTGGCCGATGCCGACGTGCCCGACGCGCTCAACGCAGTCAGCGTGGTCACCTCCAGCGGCATCGGCGACTTCGACGCGGTCGCGCTCGACACGGTTCTGTCCGGTGCCGCCATCGAGCTGTACCCGTCGATCGATCAGACGAGCGAGAACTTCGTCGGTACATCGACGACCGACGATCTCGAGCTCTTGCTGCAGATGGTGAACCTCTACATGTCTGCTCCGCGATTCGACAGCGTCGCCCTCGACTCGACGGTCCAGACGCTGCAGTCGTTCGTCGATGATCCGAACAGCGACCCCGACCTGGCCGAGTACATCGCCTACACCGATGCACGCTTCGGTAGCGAGCCGCGCTATCGGGTCATCCCGACCCAGGAGGAGCTCAGCGCGCTGGACCTCGGCGCGATCGAGCGCGTGTGGCGCGACCGGTTCACCAACCCCGGCGACTGGGTCTTCGCGCTGTCGGGCGACTTCGACGTCGACGTCGCGACCGACCTCGTTCGGCGGTACTTCGGAACGCTGGCCGGCAGCGGCACGGCCGAGCAGTTCAAGGACTTCCAACCCGATCCCCCGGCGAGCGTCGTCACCAAGGAGGTGCATGCGGGCACTGGCAACAAGGGCTCGTTGACCTTCGACTGGAGCACGCCGATCCCCGACCCCGAGACCGATTCGGTGTACGCCGATGTGCTGACGAGCGTGTTGAACATCCGGCTGACCGACCACATCCGCGAAGCGCTCGGTGCCTCGTACTCGCCCTCGGCCTACGTCGGGCTGAACATCGAGCCCGATCAACTGGTCGAGTCGTTCCTCAACGTGACCGGCGATCCCACCAACATCGCCAAGTTGTCGACGGTCGTGATCGACGACATCACCTCATTGCGAAGTGCAGGGCCGACGACCGAGGAGTTCGACGCAGCGATCGCCGAAATCGACCAGAACTACTCGTACGCCGACAACCAGACGATCGGCGATCTGCTCGCCAGAGCGCCCGACAAGCCGGAGCTGATCACCCAGTTCCGCGACCGGCCAGGCGTGTTGCACGACATCACGCCGTCCACCTTGCAGACCTTCATCAACGCGGTCATGCCCATCGACCGCTACATCGAAGTCCGGACGACTCCCGCCTGACCGGTAGCCTCGAATGCCGATGAACCAGATGAAGAACCGCCTCCAAGGCCTGACGTTGCTCGACAGGGCATTCACGGCGATGACCGACGACGAAATCGAAGCGTTGGTGACCAGCCTGCCCGACGACCACCGCACCGCGTTGGACGAGATCTGCGGGGCGCGCGAGGGCGGGTTCACCGAGCCGGCGACCCGCACGCTGGCGATGCGCGCCACGGCGGCCCGGGGTCGGTTGAACGGCGGTCTGGAGCAGATCACGACGCTGCTGTGCGACCCGTGCCTGGCCGACTGCATCGAGGCGCTGGGCGAGCACTCCGACAATCCCACCGAGGCCGAGCTCCTGGAAGCCACCCCTGCGCTGGTGGAGAAGCACCGCGTGGCCACCGTTCGGCTGATGATGGCCGGCTCGGTCGCCGGCGAGGCCGCAGCCTCGGTCACCCTGACCCGCCTGCTGAAGCACGACGAGACGCTGGCGCTGCCCCCCGCCGAGCACGAAGAAGTTGCCGTGCTGCCGCCACCGACCGCCGACGAGGAGATCAAGGCCAAGCGCAAGGCCGCCAAGATCGCCAAGCAGGCCGACGCCAAGGCCCGCCGCGAGCAGCAAGCCAGGGCCCGCCACAGCACCTGACTTTCCGGTGTGAGTCCGGTGTCGCGCCGATCGCGCGATCGGACACACAGCACGACCGACACCGAACCGGTGTGAGTCCGGTGTCGCGCCGATCGCGCGATCGGACACACAGCGCGACCTCGCTACAGCAGGCGGGGTTGGCGCTCGTGGTCGAGCAGCCAGGACTTGACGTCGAGACCGGCGGCGAACCCGGTCAGTTGGCCACCCGAGCCGATCACGCGATGGCACGGCACGACGATGCTGAGCGGGTTCTTGCCGTTGGCGGCGCCGACCGCCCGAGCCTTGTTCGGGTCGCCGAGTTGGCCGGCTTGTTCCCCGTAGCTGATCGTGCGGCCGTACGGGATCGTGCGCAGCACCAGCCACACCGACTGCTGGAACGGTGTGCCCTGCGGGTCGAGCGGCAGATCGAACTCGCGGCGAGTCCCGGCGAAGTACTCCTCGAGTTGGGCAACCGCCTGGTCGAGCACCGGGTTGGAGCCCTCGACCAGTTCGGTTTCGTCGATCGAGGCGATCCGCGCCATGTCTTCCGCGCCCCAGAGGATGGCTCGGAGCCCACGCTCGCCGGCGATCAGGCGGAGCTCGCCGACCGGGGTATCCATGGTCACGGTTTGGTACATGTCGGTCTCCTTCATTGCAGGCTCGCCCACAGGTGGTGCAGCGCATACGAACGCCACGGTCGCCATGACTCGGCCAGCTGCGCGGCGGCCTTCGGTGTCGACTCTGCGCCGATGGCGCGCAACGCGTTGCGGACGCCGATGTCGGTCGGGAGGAACACATCGGGATCGCCCAACGCTCGCAACGCGACGTAGCTGGCGGTCCACGGCCCGATGCCGGGCAACGACTCGAGTTGGCGGGCGATCTCGTCGCGATCACTGCCGGCATCGATCACGATCTGCCCGGTGGCCAATTGCTCGCAGGCGTGAATCAGGGCGCGTCCGCGGGCGGTCGGCATGGCAAAGTCGGTCGGACTGCAGCCGGCGATGGCCACCGCGGTCGGGAACGCATGGGTGACACCGTCGACGGGCGCCGACAGTCGGTCGCCAACCGCTGCGACCAGTCGCGAAGCGAGCGTGCGGGCCCCTTTCACCGACACCTGCTGGCCGAGCACTGCCCTGGTCAGCAACTCCACGCCGTCCGGGTGCCCTGGCGAACGCAGGCCCGGTCGCTTGCGAACCAGCGGCGCAAGAACCGGGTCGTCGGCAAACTGTGACTCGACGGTGTCGGGATCCGCATCGAGGTCGAGCAGGCGCCGGCAGCGTTGCACCGCCGCTTGAGCATCGGCGACGTTGTCGAGGTGGAGGGTGCAGGTGACCGCGTTGGATCCCGGCGCATTCGCGCCGGGCGACAGCGCGATCACGGCGTTGCCGTGGTTGAGACGCAGCGAGCGGCGATAGGTCGCGCCATCCCACGTCTCGACACCGGGCACGGCGCGGTCGCCGAGGAACCCGAAGATCGACTCGCTGTGGAACGGCGGGCGATAGGCGAGGCGCAGCGACAGCGTGCCGGCGGCGGCATTCGGTCGACGGGCGCCACGGAGATCGGTCGGCGACGAGGCGAAGACCTCTCGGATGGTGTCGTTGAACTGGCGCACGCTCGCGAAGCCGGCGGCGAAGGCGATCTGCGTGATTGGCATCGTCGTGGTCTCGATCAGCGTGCGCGCCGTCTGGGCGCGTTGGGCGCGAGCCAGGGCCAGCGGGCCGGCGCCCAACTCGCCGGTCAGCAAACGATTGATCTGGCGTTCGCTGTAGTTCAGACGCGTCGCCAGACCACCGACACCTTCACGATCGACGAGGCCATCGGCGATCAGCCGCATCGCCCGGCCGACCACATCAGCGCGCACGTTCCACTCCGGCGACCCGGGCGACGCATCGGGGCGGCATCGTTTGCACGCCCGGTATCCGTGCTGCTGGGCGGCCGCAGCGGTGACGAAGAACTCGACGTTGTGGCGCTTCGGGGTCATCGCCGGACAGCTCGGTCGACAGTAGATACCGGTGGTCTTCACCGCCGTGATGAAGCAGCCGTCGAAGCGGCTGTCGCGACTCTGTGCGGCGCGATAGCACTGTTCGTCGTCGAGGATCACATCGCCATTGTGGTCGGCGATCGCCCGCCTGACTAGCGGAATTCAGACAGCCACGTACGGGCGCGATCGCGGCACGGTGACCTTCCACAGCACGATCAGGCCGACGGCACAAGCTGCCGCACCGCCGAGGAACGCGGTTCGCTTCGTGGTGAGATCGGCGAGGGTGCCGAACAGCAAGGCGCCCGTCGCGGTGCCGATCTCGAAGAACATCGTGAACGTCGAGATCGCCCGGACCCGTTCACGCTCCGGGACCGCATTGACCGTCATGGCCATCAGCGATGGGTAGTTGAACGAGATGCCGATTGCCATGATGACCGTGCTGACGAACACGCCGACCGGGTGCGGCCACAAGAACAGCATGGCCAACCCGACCGACATGAACGAGAGCGCGATGGTGACCGCGCGGCCGTGCCCGATCCGATCGGGGACGCGGGCCGCGACCACGCGGATCAACAAGCAGACCGCCGCGTACGTGGCGAAGACCCACTTCGAGCCGCCGAGCCCGACGGTGATCGAGTAGTCGGGCATGAACGCGGTGAAGGTCACGAAGCCACCGACTCCGAGCGCCAGAACCATGCCGGTGGGAATGGCCGAGCGATGGAACCGAGGCCCACGAGGGCCGCCGTCGTCGTGATGCCTGACGCCTTTCGGGGTCAAGGTGGCCAACGCCGCGGCGAGGAGAGCGAACCCGGCAGCGACCCACAGACCGGCATCGAATCGATGCGTGCCGATCACCGACTCGCTGATCACCGGGCCGATGCCGAGCCCGCCGAACACCGCGATCGAGAAGTAGCTCGCTGCTTCCGCGCCGCGGCCCGGCGGAGCCAGATCGCTGATGCTCGTCGCCGCGCCGACGAAGACCGCGGCTTCACCGATCCCCTGCAGGCAACGCAATGGCAGCAAGCCCCATCGCGAATCGATCAGCGTGCACACCACCGTGGCAGCAGCCGCAAGCAGCGCGCCGCTGATCATCGTCGAGCGCAGGCCATGGTGCTCGGCATAGCGACCGAGCTTGGGTCTGATCAGCACGGCGGCGATGCTGAACGCGGCGAGGTTGAAGCCGATGTCGATCTCGTTGCCACCGAGCTCCTCCTCGACCAGCCGCGGCAGGAGCGGGATCATCACCCCGACGTAGACGAACATCGCCAACGCCGCCGTGGTCACGAACACGAACGGTTTCGTGAACATCCGGGGACGACGCCCCAAGTTCACCTCGTCGACCTGCATCTGGCGCGAGGTCAGGATGGTTCTTTGGGAAGGCCGAGCACACGCTCGCCGACGATGTTGCGTTGGATCTGGCTGGTGCCACCCCAGATGGTCTCGCTGCGACTGAAGAAGAACGCGCTGATCATCGGGCTCACCAGGTAGCCGGCGCGGCGCTTGTCTCGAACCGCGCCGGGCCACGAGCCGACTGCCGGCCCGGTCTCCACGAGCATCGAGGCGGGACCGAACACGTCGATGGCCAACTCCATGGCCTCTTGGTGCATCTCGCTCCAGAACATCTTGTTGGTCGCGCCGAGCGCGACGACACCGGCATCCTTGGTACCCGACAACGTGGCGGACAGCGACCGCAGGCCGTTGATCCGCAGCAACTGCACCTTGGTGTAGTAGCGGGCCAGACGTTGCCGGATCACTGGATCCGACAGGACCCCACTCGCCCGTGCCTGGTCGACCAGCAACTTGTACTCGTCCTCGAAGCGCCGGTAGCCGGTGGTTGCCGACTGGCCGCGTTCGAACGCCAGCGTCGAGTTGGCCACCTTCCATCCGTTGTTGACGCCGCCGACGACGTTGTCCTTCGGGCAACGTGCCTCGGAGAAGAAGACCTCGCAGAACTCCGCCGTGCCGTCGGGCTGGGTGATGCCGCGAACCTCGACGCCGGGTTGGCGCATGGGGACCAGGAGGTAGGAGATCCCCTTGTGCTTGGGGGCCTCGGGATCCGTGCGGGTCAGCAAAAAGCAGTAGTCGGCGTGGTGCCCGCCGGTCGTCCACACCTTCTGGCCGTTGATCACCCACTCATCACCGTCGAGCGCTGCACTGGTCATCAACGAGGCGAGGTCCGAACCGGAGTTCGGTTCGCTGAAGCCCTGGCACCAGCGCACCGATCCGTTGAGGATGCGTGGCAGGAACTCCTGTTTCTGCTCTTCGGTGCCCCATTGCAGGATGGTCGGCCCGACCAGGGTGTCACCGAAGAAGTCGGCCCGCATCGGTGCCTTCACCTTGGCGAACTCCTCGGCCAGCACCACACCCTGCATCGTGCTGAGGCCTTTGCCGCCGTACTCCTTCGGCCAGGTCGCGCAGATCCAACCACCGGTGTACAGCTTCTTCGGCCACAGCTCGTTGAACGCCTTGCGTTCCTCGGGTGTCATCTCGAACCCCTCGCCGCCCCAACCGGCGGGCAGGTTCGACGCCAGCCACTCTCGAATCTCCACGCGAAAGGCCTCGGCGTCGGGGGCATAGGCCAGATCCATCACACCAGTATTCACTCGTTGCCCGACGCCGCACGATTTCTCCACCGGTGGCATTGGTCACGGGTTCACACTCCGTTCACACTGACCACACGATCGGGAAACGTGCAGCTCTTAGCGTCCTGCGACATGGCCACCGCTGGTCCTGCGCTTCCGGATCGACACACAAACCCCCTCGTGTATCGGCTGGGGGAGCAGGAGCAGTCGGTTCTCTGCGTGCTGCTGGCCAACCGTGGACGGGTGATCAGCCGCCGTGAGTTGGCTCGTCGCGCCGGGCTCGCCGATCTCAGCGAGCGACGATGCGACAGCCTCCTGGTGGCGATCCGCCGCGCCCTGGGGCCGAATTCGGTGGTCACGGTGCGCAGCCGGGGCTGGATGCTGAGCGACGATGCGGTCGCCGCAGCATCTGCCCTGGCCGGCGACCCATCGTGATCGCGTCGACTGCGGAGGCGATCGATCTCGGCAGGCTGCTGCTCGATCTGTTGATCATCCTCGCCGCCGCCAAGGTGGGGGCCGAGATCTCCGAGCGGATCCACATCCCCGCCGTGGTCGGCGAGATCGTCGCGGGAGTGCTGATCGGTCCATCCGTGCTCGGTGCCGTCGGCCTCGACGGCGCTCGCGGCGTGTCGATCGCAGTGATCGGCGAGATCGGTGTGCTGCTGCTGCTGCTGCAGGTCGGCATGGAGATGGATCTCGGGGAGCTCAGCAAGGTGGGCAAGGCATCGTTGATGGTCGCTGTGATCGGTGTGGTACTGCCGTTCGCCGGCGGCGCCCTCGCCGGCGTCGCATTGGGCCACTCGGCGACGACGTCGCTGTTCATCGGCGCGGCGCTGACTGCCACGAGCGTCGGCATCACCGCCCGCGTCTTCGGCGATCTGCGAGCGCTGGCCACCACCGAAGCCCGCATCGTGCTGGGTGCTGCAGTCGCCGATGACGTGCTGGGCCTGGTGATCCTGACCGTCGTCGTCAAGGTCGTCGATGACGGCTCCGTCGGCGTCGGCACCGTGGTCGGCACCCTCGGGCTGGCCATCGCCTTCCTGCTGTTCACCGGTGTCGTGGGGTTGACGTTGGTGCCCAAGGTGTTGCACTTCGTGCAGCGCCGTGCCAGCTCCGGCGCCGCTGTCACCGTGGCTGCGCTGGTCATCGCCTTGGGGTTCGCCCAACTGGCGGATCTCGCCAAACTGGCGTTCATCATCGGTGCGTTCATGGCCGGCCTGGCGATCGGGCGCAGTGACCACAACGAGCGCATCGCCGGCGATCTCGGCGTGATCGGCAACATCTTCATCCCCGTCTTCTTCGTGCAGATCGGGATCAACACCGACGTGGCCGCAATGGGCAAGGCCAGTGTCCTCGGCTTGGCCGCGGCGTTGTCGGTGATCGCCTTCCTCGGCAAGCTGGCCGCGGCGTGGGGAGCGACGGGCACGCGTGCCGACAAGCTGCTGATCGGCATCGGCATGGTCCCACGTGGCGAGGTCGGCCTGATCTTCGCCAGCATCGGCCTGAGCAACGGTGTGCTGGGCAAAGACCTCTACGGGGCGTTGTTGGCAGTGATCCTGCTGTCGACGGTCGTCACCCCGCCCTTGTTGAAACTGCGGATCGGCGTGACCGGGGCACGGGCCAGACGCGACGCACCACCGCCGACCCCAGAACCCGAGGCAGGGTGGCTCACGCTCGAACACGGCATCATCCACCTCAACGGCACGCCTCCGGTCGACCAGATCATTCCACTCGCGTTCCAGGCCGCGTCGCGGACGAGCCACGCCCGCCCGGGCCCAGAACTGCTCGACTGGTTCGGCATCCATCGCGACGAACCACTGACATGGACGCAGGACGACACGTCGTCACTGATCCGCCTGCTGCGCGCCCACGAGCCCCGCGGTTGGCGGCTGCTCGAGGTGACCGGACTGCTCGAGCGGGCCCTGCCCGAGATCGCCGACGCGATGCGACTCCGGCGCGCCGACATCAGCGACCTCGATCCGCTCGGGGCGCTGCGGTTCCACATCGCCGAGCGTCTCGATGACCTCGCCGTCGAGACCGGGCATCCGTCCGATGACCTCGTGCTGGCTGCCATGGCAGCCGACGTGTGTCGTGATGCGGCAGCCACCGAGGTGTGTTCGGTCTCGTTGCTCGACCGCTTGGTCCCGAAAGCCGACGCGCAGCGGATCGCTGCGATCGTCAACGACGCGCGGCTGTTGCGCGCCTCGACCAACAGCCCGAGCGGCTTCGACGAGCGCGAGATCCTGCAACTCGCCACGCACCTGGTCAGCGTGCAGCATGCCCGCGATGCGTACCAGTTGGCGCTGGCACTCGGCCCGCTGCCGTCGTGGCATCGCGAGTTACTCGACGAACGCCACGCCCTGATCCAAGAGGCGCTGGATCATCCCGAGCTCACGGGGAGCGAGGCCACCAACCTTGCAGCAGCACGTCGTCTGGCAGCGCAACGCTTGCTCGACGAGACGCCCGCGATCGAGCGACTGCGATTCGCGCCGACGTCGTACCTGCTGTCGCACGCCCCGGAAGAGCTGGCCCGACAGGCACGCCTGGTCGAGCCGCTACCCCGGTCGGGAACCGTCCGCGTCGCGGTCAGCCCCGAACCCGAGCCCGACCACTGGAAGATCGACGTGGCATGCCGCGACTCCGATGCCCTCCTGGCGCATCTCACCGACGCGTTGACCACCAGCGGCCTCGACATCGTCGACGCCACCATTGCAACGTGGCCGGACGGCGCGGTGCTCGACGTCTTCGTCGTCAGGTCTCGCGCCCGCCCCGGCGCGCGTGAGCTGTCAGGCGCGTTCGAGGCTGCACTTCGCAAACCGCTGCGCCCGCCGACGGCTGTCGGGTTGATCGCCGAGTTCGACAACGAGGCGCTGCCGTGGCACACCGCATGCGATGTGATCGGACCCGACCAACCCGGCGGGCTGCTGGCCATCAGCGCAGCGTTCGCCCGCGCCAAGGTGATCGTGCACACGGCGCGCATCGCTACCGGCGAGGGCATCATCCACGACCGGTTCACGATCTCCGATCGTCTCGGCCGCAAGCTCGACCCGGCGGCGATGGACCGCGTGCAGCGCGCCCTGGCCGGTGAACGGGTCGGTCGCCGGCTGTCGTTGCTGCGCTGAAACCAGGCTGGGGTGACCTCAGCTCACGCTGGGTGGCAATGATTGTGCTACCAGGGATTCCTCGTGCGATAGTTCGCGAGAAAGTTGGCCAAGGGGCTGTACAGCAGCCATTGGACACGCGTACAGTACGCGATTGCCGGTCGCCCTAGGCGGCTGGCCAGAACACTGGGCGACGTCGCACCCAACGACGCCCATTGTCAGGGGCAGTCCCCAGGTCGTCTTTCCGCAGATGGCCTGGGGACGCTGCCTTTTTGGGACCCTCGGGTGGTGCCGTAGAATCACTCGATGAAGCTCATCACCGCGATCGTCAAGCCGTTCAAGATCGACGACGTCAAAGAGGCGTTGAAGGCCGCGGGTGTGCAGGGCATGACCGTCAGCGAGGCGCGGGGATTCGGTCGCCAGGGTGGTCACTCCGAGACCTACCGCGGCGCCGAGTACAAGATCGACTACGTCCCCAAGGTGTGCATCGAACTGGTCGTCGACGATGCGATAGCCGACCGGCTCGTCGACACCATCCGCGATGCAGCGGCGACGGGCAAGATCGGTGACGGAAAGATCTGGGTCACCGACGTCGACCGCTTGGTGCGCATCCGCACGGGCGAAGAGGGCAGCGACGCGGTCTGACACGTACAGTCGGACCATGACCGTGACTGAATCACCGCCGGCCAAAGCCGAGCGCTGGACCGCACAGTGGAAAGAGCTGTACGAGGAGGTCATCACGACCGGGTTGTGCACCGGGTGCGCCGGCTGCGTCGTCACGTGTCCGCATGACGTGATCGGATACGAGCACGAAGAAGGCAAGTACAAGCCGTTCCACCTCGAGGAGGAGCTCGGCCTCGACAACTGCATCCACGGCGAGAAGGGGTGTACCACGTGCACGCGTGCGTGCCCGCGATTTCGCACCTGGGAGACCAGCGCCGACATGCACCTGTTCGGCCGCATCCGCGAGCCCGACGAGATGGCCGGCATCTGGCGGCAATTGCTGCTGACACGGGCGACCGACAAGGTGCAGCACGAGAAGGGCCAAGACGGTGGCTTCGTGTCGGCGATGCTCGTGTGGCTGATGCAGAACGACTACATCGAAGCGGCGATGGTCAGCGGTGTCGAGCCCGACGACGCGTGGAAGGCCAAGCCGGTGCTGGCACGCAACGTCGACGACGTGCTGGCCACCGCCGGCAGCCGCTACACCTATTGCGCCAACCCGCTGGCACTCCGTGAAGCCATCGATGCAGGGATGACCCGCCTGGCGCTGGTGGGAATGGGTTGTCAGACATCGTCGCCCCCGGTGATGTGGGACCGCAAGGCGGGCAAGGTCGGCAAGCCCTTCGTCTTCAACATCGGGCTGCTCTGCTCGAAGACCTTCGACGACGCGATCTTTCCCGAGTTGTTCGAGGCCAAGTACGGCTTGAAGAAGGCCGACATGGCCAAGATGAACATCAAGGGCGTGTTCCAGATCTGGATGAAGGACGGCTCGTATCACGAGATCGACCTCAAGGAGTGCCATCAGTGGACCCGCGAGGGCTGCAAGAACTGCCCCGACTTCGCCGCCGAGCACAGCGACATCGCCACGGGTGGAATCGGCGACGACAACGACTGGACGCTGACGATCGTGCGAACCGAATTGGGTGAGGAGGTCATCACGCGCATGATCGCCGATGGCGTGATCATCGCCCGCCCGGCTCAAGAAGACGAGAAGGCGATGAAACTGCTGAGGCTGCTGTCGATCGTCAGTCGTCGACGTTGGCCGGAGTGGGCCGACCGGGCGCCGTCAGTGGGCGTGCCGCCTCCGAAGAAGAAAGTCGCGCCCGCCGCTGGCTGAATACGATCGCCGCCACGAGCATGGCGACGATGATCGCCAGCGACACGTATGTGCTCATGTGGAACCAGTGAGAGACCGTCATCTTGAGACCGACGAAGATCAAGATGCCGCCGAGCGCATGCGACAGGTAGTGGAACCGCTCCTTGGCGTTGGCCAGCAGGAAGTACATCGCCCGCAGGCCGAGGATCGCGAACGCGTTCGAGGCGAACACGAGGTATGACTCGTGCGACACCGCCAGGATCGCCGGGACGGAGTCGACCGCGAAGATGATGTCGGTCACCTCGACCACGACCAGCGCAGCCAACAGCGGCGTGGCCGCGCGCTTGCCGTTGAGCCTCGTGAAGAACCGCTGGCCGTCGAGTTCGTCGGTGACCGGCATGACCTTGCGCAGCAGACCCAGCCCGCGGGTTGATTCCTCCTCGGCTTCGTCGTCGCGGTGGCGGATGATCTTGGCGCCGGTGTAGACGAGGAAGACCCCGAACACCAGCAGCAGCCACCAGAAACGACTGATGAGGGCACTCCCCAAGACGATGAAGATCGCCCGCAACGCCAACGCGCCGAAGATTCCCCAGAACAGCACTCGATGCTGGTACTTCAGCGGGATCGACATGGTGGCGAACAACATCGACCAGACGAAGACGTTGTCGACGCTCAGCGATTTCTCGATCAGGTAGCCGCTGATGAACTCGCCGAAGGCCCCGCTTCCGTACGTGAATGCGATCACTGCGGCAAAGGCCAGACCGCACATCACCCAGATGACCGACTCGATGGCAGCCTCTCTCGGTGTCGGCGCGTGCGCCTCGCGGTGCCGGTACAGGTCGATCGCCAGCATGGCGACGATGACGGCCAGCAGCGCGATCCACGCCCCGGCAGACACGTCGATGTCGACGAAATTGGAACCATCGCCTGAGGGAGAAGTAGCAAGCAACAATGCAGACACCTTTCGACTGTCTCGATAACACGGACAGCCGAAGGTCTTGCTCCCGCTGGTGGCGGGCGGGGGGCCGGGCAGCTATCGCTACCGTGTTGACGACCGATCCCGAGGGCTACTCCCCTTCGACCCGCCAAGTCTGCCGTGCGCAACCGCTCATGGCAACCCCGAGACGCAGGCAGGAAGTTGGGCGAGCGCCTCGGCGTCCGTCAACTGCCGGGCGGCGGCGGCGATGTCGAGCGGGACCCAGTCGGGGAACGGTTGCTCGTGCACGCGGTGGGCGCCCGACGCGGTGTGCTCCTCGTGCAGCACCGCCAGCTGCCGCGCGACGAAGCGATCGGCGACCCTGACCAGAGCCGGCCACAGGCGACGGTGCACCAGCGTGACCTTGCCGTTCACCAGGCGCATCCGCACGACATCGGGCGACTCATCCAGGGTTTCCAGTTCGGCGAAGATCTCGTGCCCCTTCGGATGACCCCACCAGCTGCCCGCGATCGGCTCGCCGGCCACCAACTCGGCCACGTTCGGAAGCGGCCCGCGAGCAGATTGCAGGAGCATTCCGTGCTCGATCAGCACGGTCATCAGGTCCATCGACACATCCTGGCGGGCTGACGACCGCCGGGCGACATTCGTCGGTGACGTTCGGCCCTGGCGCACCCCTGGTGAACGGACCTCAATGAGGTGATGGGTCGTCGCTTCGCGTCGGTCACAGTGCTTGCTGCCCTCGTGGGAGTTGTTGAGTTGCAGCGGCTCGGCCGTACGGCCGGATCGACCATCGCGGAGCGACGAGCCACGATGCCCGAAGAGCAGCTCAGGGTCGGCGGCCAGCGGGATGCAGCGCCTACGCTCCGGCGATGACCGCTGACGTTCTCGCAGCCACACTCGTCGCACCCGGGCAGCTCGAGCTCCGGCGCTTTCCGTACCCGCAGCACCTCGAGCCCGGGGCCGTGTTGCTGAAGATGCTGGCGTCGGGGATCTGCGGCACCGACAAGCACACCTTCCGGGGTGAGACGCAGCAGTACGCGGGCACCGATCACGCCTCATCGACGCCGTTCCCGATCATCCAGGGTCACGAGAACGTGGGCATCGTCGCCGCAATCGGCGACGGCGGCGCCACCGCGTTCGACGGGACACCGCTGCGCGTCGGTGACCGCGTCGTGCCAGCCCCGAACCGAGCCTGTGGCGAGTGTGAGTTCTGTCGGGGCGACTACCCGTACTACTTCTGCCGGCGCCTGGAGAACTACGGCAACTCCCTCACGTGCGCCGAATCGCCGTACCTGTTCGGTGGGTGGGCCGAGTACCTCTATCTGCGGCCGCGCACACCGGTCTTCCACGTGCCCGATGGCTTGCCGACCAACGTCGCTGTGCTGACCGAGTTGTTCGCCGTCACCCATAGCCTCGATCTCGCCGCGAAGATGCCTCGTCCCGGGGGGTTTCGCCCGGGAGACACGGTCGCAGTGGTCGGCGTCGGCCCGGTGGGGATCGTCCATGTGGCCAAGGCCAGCCTGATGGGCGCCTCGCGCGTGATCGCCATCGACCCGTTCGGACCACGGGTGGCCCTCGGTGTCGACCTCGGCGCCACCGACACACTGGTCGCCAGCGGTGCCGACCCGGCCGCCGCAGCGTTCGTCCGTGACCTCACCGGCGGTCGCGGTGTCGATGTCGTCGTCGACGCCACCGGACATCCAGCCAGCTTCCGGCCATCGCTGGAACTGCTTCGAGACGGCGGCACGTTGATCGAGGTCGGTGCGTTCGTGGACCTTGGCACGGTGCCGATCAACCCGGCAACCATCCTCGGTCGCAACCTGACGATCGTCGGCGTGGCCGGTGAGGACGCCCGCGCCTACGACTCCACGCTGGCGATGCTGGCGGCCAACCACGACCGCGTGCCGTTCCATCGCGCCGTGACCCACACCTTCCCGCTCTCCGAGGTCGCCCAGGCGATGCAGACTGCGCTCGGGGCCGACACGGCGATGAAGGTCGTGCTGACACCCCAGGGCTAGTGCTGCCGATCGGATGTTCGACCCCACCGGCTACCGATCACTGCCCACCTCACCGCGGCCGACAATCAGCAATCCTTCCTCAGGAACACTGGCGTCCGCTTCGCCTTCGACGAACCCTGCGCAGGCGGACGCGGATGCCGCCGTGTGGAGTGCCTCGCTAGAGACCGCGCCGAGCCCACGGAGCAGTCCTTCATCGCTCAGGTGACGCGCCTCGGATGCAACGACGGCATCACCGGGCAGGTCAACACGCCCGACGTTCAACTCTCACAGACCCGAATCGTCATCACCTTCACCGTCGAGCGCGCAACCGACGGTGCCCACACCTGCCCCGGCAATGCAGAGGTCCGCTACACGGTCAACGTCGGCGAACCGATCGGCAACCGACAACTCATCGACGGAGCATGCGTGTCCGAAGGCGAGGCCAAGACCACGTCGTTCTGCACCGACGACGGCGTGCGCTGGAACCCATAGCACACTCCAACCGCGCCGGGCTGAAGCCGATCACCACCCGTCCCGTCCACCGATCAGACCGGCGGCGGAACCACCTCTGGGGTGTCGCGGATCGCGGCTACAAGACGCGCCGGATACGCCGATCCGTGCGGCGCGGTCCAATGTGGTCGGGCGCGAAAACACGCCTGGGGTTGCTCACATCGCGCCCAACAATCCTGGTTGGGCGCGAAAATACGCCTGACATAGCCAGAATCGCGCCCGACCAACCTGGGGCCAGGAACGCGCAGTGAGCCGGCGATCTGGGCGCCAAGCTGGGCCGTCGGAGCAGCTCAGAGAACTCTTTGGCGCCCAGATCCGCAACGTCGCCGAGTACAGCGAACCGCGCCGGCGATGTGGATCCTTGGTGTACCCCTCAGCGCTGGTGGCAGAGGGCGAAGGTTGGCTGGGGCGGCAAGAGCTACCCGCGCCAGCTGTGCAGGACCTGGTAGTAGTTGGCGCGCTCGTACACGCTGGGATCGGCGACGTTGCGTTGACTGACACTCCCGCGCAACTGGTCGACGCTGTCGTACTGGCGCTCGGTCATCCACTCGTCCATCCAGGCGAGCATCGCCGCGATCCGTTGCGGCCCGTTCTGCAGTAGCGCGCTGGCCGTCATCGTCACGTCGGCGCCGGCCAGCAACAACTTCATCGCGTCGGCGCCCTCGTGCACGCCGCTGGTCGCAGCGAGCGAGCACGACATGAAGCCGCGGAGCACGCCGATCCAGTGGAGCGGCAGCCTCGACTCGGCCGACGTCGACAACTGCAAGCTCGGTCTGACGTCGAGCGTGACGAGATCGATGTCGGGTTGGTACAGCCGGTTGAACAGCACCAGTCCGTCGGCACCGGCCGATTGCAGGGCGAGGGCGAAGTGGCCGAACGACGTGAACCACGGGCCGAGCTTGACGGCGAGCGGCACCTTGACCTCGGCGCGCACTTCCTCCACCAGCTCGATGTACCGCTTCTCGACGTCGGCCGCCGACTGGCGGGGATCGACGATCACGTCGTACACGTTCAACTCGATGGCCGAGGCGCCGGCGTTCTCGAGGTGGCGGGCGTACTGCACCCATCCCCCGGGCGTCGTGCCGTTGAGGCTGGCGATCACCGGGATCGACAACCGGCCGCGGGCCTGCTCGACGAGGTCGAGGTGGCGGGCCGGGCCGACGTCGTAGTCCTCCATTGCCGGCAAGTAGCTCAAGGACTCGGCAAACGAGTCGGTTCCGAGATCAAGGGTTGCATCGACGGCGAACGACTCGCGCTCGATCTGCTCCTCGAACAGCGATGGCAGCACGATTGCTCCGGCGCCGGCGAACTCGAGGAGCTCCCACCGCGCCGGGTCGCCGGTCATCGGGCTCGCCGACGCCACGATCGGGCTGCGCAACTGCATTCCCAGGTACTTGGTCGACATGTCGACCCGTGAGGACACCGCCTTGCTCATGGTCTCACTCATGCTTCATCCTCCGTCTCGGTCATGATGTGCGGGGCCACGTGCACGGGTGAGCTCCGTTCGACATCTGCCAACTGCTCGTAGTGGTGCCACCTCGCCGCAACGTCGGATTCGGCAAGTGCCAGCAACTGGGCGGCCCGATCAGGGTCGCTGCGCTTCAACATCGAGAACCGCGCCTCGCTGTCGACGAAGTCGGCGTAGGGAACCGTCGGCGCCGCGCTGTCGAGCTGGAACGGATGGGTCGCCTCGCCGCCGCCGGGCTGATACCGATACAACGGCCAGTGACCACTCTGCACCGCGGACTTCATGTGGGTCATCGACTGACTCATGTCGAACCCATGGGCGATGCACGTGCTGTAGGCGATCACCAGCGACACGCCCGGCCATGCCTCGGCCTCGAGCAGCGCCTTGACCGTTTGGATGTCGCTGGCTCCGAGCGCGACGTGGGCGACGTAGACGTCGCCGAACGACATGGCTTCGAGGCCGAGATCCTTCTTGGCGATCCCCTTGCCTCCCGCTGCGAACTTGGCCACCGCGCCCCTCGGCGTCGCCTTCGACGCTTGGCCGCCGGTGTTGGAATACACCTCGGTGTCGAGCACGAGCACGTTGACGTTGCGCCCGCTGCCGAGCACGTGGTCAAGGCCGCCGGCGCCGATGTCGTATGCCCAACCGTCGCCGCCGACGATCCAGACGGTCTTGCGAACCAACGTCCCGATCAGTTCCAGCAACTGCGTGGCGTCGACGTGATCGACGGTGGCCAGGGCGGCACGCAACTGATCGACTCGGGCTCGCTGCTCGCGGATGGGCACGTCACCGAGATCGTCGACGCCGGCAGCGATCGCTGCGGCGAGCACCGGATCGATGAGTGGCGCCGAGCCGGTGGCCAGCTTGTCGAGCAGACCGAGCGCCGCATGCTGCTGCGCCTCGATGCCGAGGCGAATGCCGAGACCGAACTCGGCGTTGTCCTCGAACAGGCTGTTGCTCCACGCCGGTCCGCGGCCCTCGTCGTTCGTGCAGTACGGGGTGGTCGGCAGGTTGCCGCCGTAGATGCTGCTGCACCCGGTGGCGTTGGCGATCAGGAGATGGTCGCCGAACAGCTGTGTCAACAACTTGAGGTACGGGGTCTCGCCGCAACCCGAGCACGCCCCGCTGAACTCGAACAGTGGCTGGCGGAGCTGGCTGGTCTTGACGGTCGCCGGGTCCCACAATGCGGGGTCGGTCTCATGCACCCGCAAGAAGGCATCCCAGGCCACGCGCTCGACATCGAGGTGCTCCTCGATCGGACGCAGGTTGATGCTCTTGCGCTTGACCTCGCTCTTGTCGTGGGCCGGGCATGCGATCACGCACAGCCCACACCCCGTGCAGTCGTCGGGAGCGACTTGCACCGTCAACGACATGCCCGGCACATCACGGCTGCGGAACGACTTGGTCTTCAACATGCCCGCATCGGCGAGTTCGAGCTGGTCCGGCTCGTAGACCTTCATCCGGATCGCAGCATGCGGGCACACGATCGCGCACTTGCCGCAATCGATGCACAGGTCTGCTTCCCAGATCGGAATCTCGGTCGCCACGGTGCGCTTCTCGACGTACGAGGTGCCGGTCGGGAACATGCCATCGGGCGGCAGCGCGCTGACGGGCAGCAGATCGCCTTCCCCCGCCAGCATCCTGGCGGTCACCCGCTGA
Organism: Ilumatobacteraceae bacterium; assembly: GCA_031373785.1. GTDB lineage: Bacteria > Actinomycetota > Acidimicrobiia > Acidimicrobiales > Ilumatobacteraceae > JAENVT01. The sequence continues at coordinate 10,886 of JANMNE010000189.1, read as the reverse complement.
ACAAAGTCGGTGACGTCCCCCGAGACGGTCGGCCGGCGGTGCTTGGTGGACGACACGGTGGACCCGACGGGCACCTCGAACAGGTGAGCCAGCGTCGTGTCGACCGCGGCGATGTTGCGTTGCACGACCACGTCGCCGCGCTTGCCATAGGTCGTCGCGATCGCATCCTTCAGACGGGCGATTGCCTCATCGGTCGGCAGCACATCGGCAAGGGCGAAGAAGCACGTCTGCATGACCGTGTTGACGCGCCCGGCGAGACCCGCCGCTTCCGCCACCGCAGCCGCGTCGATTGCGTGGAGGTGCAGGCCGCGTTCGACCACGATCTCCTGCGCCTCCATCGGCAGACGGTCCCAGATCTCCTCGGCCGGGTACGGGCTGTTGATCAGCACCGTCGCCCCGGGTGCTGCGACGCTCAACACGTCCATGCGCTCGAGGAAGCTCCACTGGTGCACGCCGACGAAGGTGGCCCGGTCGATCAGGTAGGTGCTGTCGATCGGTTCCGGGTCGAACCGCAGGTGACTGATGGTCATCGAGCCCGACTTCTTCGAGTCGTAGACGAAGTAGGCCTGCACGACCAGATCGGTGTTCTTGCCGACGATCTTGGCGGTGTTCTTGTTGGCGCCGACGGTGCCGTCGGAACCGAGGCCGTAGAACACGGCTCGCACCCGGGCGTGGTCGGTGGTGAACGACGGATCGAACGTCAAGCTGGTGTGGGTGACATCGTCGATGATGCCGACGGTGAACTCGTTGCGAGGCGTTTCGCGAGCGGCCTCGTCGAAGACTGCCTTGACCATCGCCGGCGTGAACTCCTTGCTGCTCAGGCCATAGCGACCGCCGATCACTCGCGGCGTACGACCATCGGCCCAGGAATCAGCGGGGCTGTGCCACAGCGCGGCGAGAACGTCGAGGTGCAGCGGCTCGAACGGCGCGCCGGGCTCCTTCGTGCGGTCGAGCACCACGACCGTACGGGTGCTGGGCGGAAGTGCCGCCAGCAGCGCACCCGTCGGGAATGGACGGAACAGTCGGATGACGGCAACGCCGACACGCTCGTCCTGCCTGCACAGCTCATCGACGGTCTCCCTGGCGGCACCGGCGCCGGAGCCCATCAACACGATCACCCGATCGGCATCCGGCGCGCCGTAGTAGTCGACGAGGTGGTAGTGGCGGCCGGTCAAGTCACCCAGTTGGTTCATCGAGGACTGCACTGCGCTCGGCACTCGATCGTAGAAGGGGTTGCACGCTTCGCGGGCCTGGAAGAAGACGTCGGGGTTCTGGGCGCTGCCACGCAGCATCGGTCGATCGGGGTCGAGGCCCCGGGCGCGATGCGCAGCCACTGCAGCTGGATCGATCATCGCCGCGAGGTCGTCGGCCGTCGGCACTTCGATCGTGGCGACTTCGTGGCTGGTGCGGAAGCCGTCGAAGAAGTGGAGGAACGGAATTCGGGTATCGAGCGTTGCGGCGTGCGCAATCGCGGCGAAGTCGGCGGTCTCCTGCACGCTGCTGGCGCACAACATCGCGAAACCCGTGGTGCGTGCGGCCATGACGTCGCTGTGATCGCCGAAGATGCTGAGCGCATGCGTGGCGATCGTGCGCGCAGCCACGTGGATCACGGTCGGTGTCAACTCGCCGGCGATCTTGAACATGTTCGGCAGCATCAACAGCAGGCCTTGGCTGGCGGTGAACGTCGTGCCGAGCGCGCCCCGGGTGACGGCGCCGTGCAACGTACCGGCGGCGCCCGCTTCACTCTGCATCTCGATCACTTCGGGGACGGCACCCCACAGGTTCGTTCGCCCCTTGGCGCTCCAGTCGTCGGCGAATTCGCCCATCGGCGATGCCGGTGTGATCGGGTAGATCGCGATCACTTCTGATGCGAGGTGAGCAATGCGGGCCGCGGCCTCATTGCCGTCGACCACCTCCCGCGCGCTGTGGTCGGGGCGCGGCACTGCCGATTGTTCGGTGTCGCTGCTCGTTGTCGTCATAACCAGCACGGTATGACGCGCCCCATCCAGTAACCAGGGGCTTTGGACCCTCTCGGCGCCGACGCGGCGACCGATTCAGCACGCCCATCGACGACGCGATCAATCCCTCGGAAATCTCACATCGAGAGGTCTTCGATGCCCCGCAAGCGGGTACAGGCACAGCGTTCGTTGACGGTGACGTGACCGCGGAGAGGCCTGGGTGAAGCAAGCACATGTTCTGCCGACTCGACCCTGCGATCCGATCCCCGCGGCACCCCGGCTTCACCACGATCGTGCTCGAACCCCCGGCAGGGCGGCATTTCGAGGGTGAGCCCGAAAACGACCTGTCGATCGAGCTGTTCGACGCGGTGTACCCCTGGGCAGTGTCGGTCGCGGCAGCACAATCGTGCGGTCTGCGGCCCAATGCCGACCGCAACGAGATCGCCTCGCAGGTCTTGCGCCTCACGTGGGAGTCGTGCCTGCGCATCGACTGGACGAGGTATGCCAAGTGGCCCGTGTTCCTCGAGACCAAAGTCGGTCGCGCCCGCATCGAGGCGGCCCGATGCGATGACTGGCTGAGCCGCCGCGAACGGGTGAGACGCCGACGCTTTCAGGGGGAGCTGGCGCGCCGCGAGCAACTCGAGCAGCGATCGTTGACCGGCGTCGAGCGGCGCGCCGCGGCGGAGGCGATCGCCCCGAGCTCCACCCGTGTCGACTGGGCGGCGGCACTGCTCGAGTCGCGGTACCCGTCGACGGATGCCGATGTGCCGGAGCTTGCCCTCACGGCCGCCGGGAGCCCGATCTCGGTCGAGGACGAGGTCGAGGGCACCGAGCTCGGAGGCGTTCGTCATCGCTGCCTGACCGAATGGCTCGGCATCGTCGACGACCGCAACCACGACCTGGCCGCCGACCTCTCGCGATGGTCACACGGCAACGAATCACCGGATCGTGATCTCCCCGCCCGCCTGGCCCATCGACTCGAGCCGTACACGCCATTGCTGCTGGCCATGCTCGGCGATGCAGCGTGACGTCGTCGGACGCGGGCGCCGTACTCTGCTCGACGTGCGGGGGGCGGCTGGCCCGCGACAACACCGGCACCATCTGCTCACCATGCCGCAGGACACACATCGAGGTCACCGCGCACCGTGGCTCGGTCATCGCCCGCGACCGGGCACGGATCAGCGCGGAGTTCGATTCCTCCGGGCTCTACGGCGTTGCCCAGATCCTCGACTGCTCACCCGAGGAAGCCCTCGACGTGCTGTTGGGCGCGCAGCTCGTCCCGTTCGCCTCACCCCGGCGGCGCCTGCTGCTGCGGCAACTCGTGGGGTTGCGCGATCGGTCGCACGTCGCCGCCGGCGAGGCCTTGCACATCAGCCGCTGGACCATCGCGACGTACCGGCGCCAGCTGGGGATCGACGGGCCACCGACCCCGACGAGCAACTGATCGAATTGCTACGTCACCAGGCCCAGCAGGGTGCGCAGGTCGTCGGAGTTCGAGGCGTGCTCCAGCGCCGTGACCATGCTGATGCGACGGGCCCGTACGAGCTCGGCGAGGTTCTGGTCCATCGTCCACCATGCCGAACCTCGCGCCCGACTGCATCTGGCTGGCCACCGGTTGATGATGTCGAGCAGCGAGGCCAGCGTCGTCGACTTGCCGGACCCCGTCGGCCCGGTCACGAGCACGAGCCCGCGCGGCAACTCGGCGAAACTTCGAATCACGCCGGGCAAGTGCAGCGAGTAGAAGGCAGGGATCGTGAACGGGATCGTGCGCAACACCGCGCCGACCGAACCGCGCTGGCGGAACACGTTCATCCGGAACCGGCTCCTGCCCGGGATCGAATAGCTCGTGTCGAGCTCCATCTCCGAGACGAAGTCGGCGATCTTGCGCTCGCTGAGGATCGAGAACACCAACCGCTCGATCACGTCGGGGGTCAGTACGCTGAACCCGTCGATCTGCACCAGCCCGCCGTTCACGCGGGCGGTCGGTGCCGCTGCGCCAGCAAGGTGCAGGTCCGAGCCTCCCATCAACAGGCATTGCTCGAGCAGCTCGTCGATGTGCCGAGGGATCCGACCAGGGGCATCCGCCGATTCGGGCACATTCAGCACGGTGCCTGGGTCGGCCAGTTGGGATCGACTTCGACGCGAATTTCCCCAGTTCCGCGATCGGCTGTGGAATTTTTCGTCGCCGACGGATCTCGGCGGCCGACACCAACAGCGACCGACACAACAGGGACCGACGAGAACGGAGATTCCGGATGGCGATGACCATCATTCCAGATCGAGGCATTCCAGATCGAGGCATTCCAGGGTTGGGCAAAGCAAAACCCGATCACCGCGCAGTCGCCAGCCGACGACGCTATGACGCGGCGTACAAGCTGGAGATACTCGCCGAGTACGACACTCTCGACCGCGATGGCAAGGGTGCGTTGCTGCGCCGGGAGGTCCTGTACACCTCGCTGATCTCGGAGTGGCGCAAGCAACGCGACCGGGGTGCGATCGAGGCGCTCGCCGGGAAACCGGGCCGACCCCCTCACGATCCCGTCGAGCGCGAGAACAGCCGGCTCCGTCACCGGGTCGAGCGTCTGGAGGACGACCTGATCCGGGCCCGAACCGTGATCGAAGTTCAGGGAAAAGTCTCGGCGCTGTTGGAGGAACTCGTCACCGACAGCGCAGAGACCAAGTTCGTCGAGACGCAATGATCGAGGGCGCAATCCACAAGCTCACCCCCGTGGTTGGCACCACCGCGGCGTGCGCGGCCGTCGGTCGCACGCGCCAGACGCACTACCGCTGGCACCACGAGGATCCGACGCAGCCCTAGCTCGCCACCCGCCCGGCACGCGCCAACGCGTGCTGGGCGTTGGCGACGAACGCCTTGATGTGCGGATGCGGGTTCTGCCGCGGCCAGACCAGCACCAACGGCACCGTCGGCGCATCGTCGATGGGGATGAACCGCACATCGGGATGGGGGTGCAACATCGCCGTCGACGCCGGAGTCACGCCGACGCCGGTCGCTGCAGCAATGGCGATCAGCCAGTCGTCGATCGTCTCCAGGTCGGCGCCGATCGTCGGCCGCGGCGGATCCGGCCACAGGTCCAGTGTCGTCGTACCAGTGACCGAGCTGACGACCAGCGTTTCGTCGGCGAGGTCGGCGAGCGACACGGCCGCCTCGCCGGCCAGGCGGTGTCCGACGGGAAACACCGCCATGCGCGGTTCGTTGTCGACGACGATCGCGCGGAACGAGCGATCGGTGACGAGGCCGCGGACCAGGGCTACATCGACGTGTCCGTCGAGCAAGCCACCGATCCGTTCGTTGTTGCGTTGGGATCGCAACTGACGCTGCGGGAACTCGGCCTTCCATGACCGCATGATCGCCGCGGCATGGGTCGCGCTGCTCCAGTTGTGGCCGAACCGGATCGGCGGCACGGTGGCGCTCACCGAAGCGATCGCCTCGTCGACGCGGCCCACCGCGTCGCGTGCGCTCGCAGCAAACGCTGTTCCTGCATCGGTGAGGGTCAGATGATGCGTCGAGCGATCGACGAGGCGTACGGCCAGGTCGCGTTCGAGCTGAGCGAGCGTGCGCGACAGCGCCGGTTGCGAGACGTGCATGTGCTGGGCGGCGCGGGTGATGTTGCCTTCGTCGGCGATTGCCAGGAAGCAGCGCAGGTGGCGAAGCTCGACGGTCATACGCTCCGAGCATAACCGTGCCACAATCGGCATTTCACAGCAGGCCCGAGGGTCGTCACGCTTCATCCTGTGAACCGGATCCCCCTCGTCGGCGCCTCGATCGTGTCGGTGCAACTCGGCGCAGCGATCGCCTCGTCGCTGTTCCACACCGTGGGTGCGCCCGGAACCGTGCTGCTGCGCCAGGGCCTGGCCGCCGCGGTGATGATCGCGATCGCTCGACCGAGGGTGCGCGGTCGGACCGCCGCCGACTGGCGGGTCGTGTGCGTGTTCGGTCTGGTCTTGGCGGCGATGAACGTCTGCTTCTACGAGGCGGTCGAACGCCTGCCGCTGGGCATCGCCGTGACCATCGAACTGTTCGGTCCGCTCGGGCTCGCCGCGTCGCTGTCGAGGCGGAGGCGCGAGTTCGCCTACGTGTTGCTGGCGGCCGTCGGTGTCGTGATGCTCGGCGGGGTCACCCAGCGCCTCGACCCGGTGGGAGTGGCGTTCGATCTCGTCGCCGCTGCAGGCTGGGCGAGCTACATCCTGCTGAGCCGTCGCACGGGTCGCAGCTTCGACGGTGTCGACGGCCTGGCCCTGGCGATGGTGGTGGCGACGGTGGCGGTCGCTCCATTGGGTGTCCTCACCGGTGGACGGCAGTTACTCGAGCCCCACGCCCTGCTGATCGGCCTCGCCGTCGCAATGCTGTCCGCCGCCATCCCCTTCAGCCTCGAGATCCATGCCCTGCGCGCCGTCGGGCCACGCACGTTCGGCGTGATCATGAGCACCAGCCCGGCCGTTGCCGCGGTGATGGGCTGGCTGGTGCTGAACGAGCAGCTCGGTTGGCTGCAAGCTGCGGCGATCGGTTGCGTGGTCGCCGCCAGCGCCGGCACTGCCCTGGCCACCAACGTGAGCAGTTGAGATAGTCGGCGAGCCGTGAGCCAGATCGAACTGTGAGTCCGATCGCGCGCCATGCCGCGACACCGGGCTCACACCGGTTCCAGCTCCAGCTGCAGGCTGGTGATCGGCTCCATCACCTACTCAGACGCCGAGGTGGCCCGAAAGGTTGCTTTCTGCTCGACCACGACCTGGGTGTGGGTGTGTTGGAACCCGAGGCGCACGACGTTGCGGGCGCTCGGCCCGTTCGACAGTGCGGTCGCCGCGGCGAGGTCGCAACCCAGCGATGCGGCGAGCCCCATGCGATGTTCAACCAGCGCAGCTTGCACGCCGCGCCGCCGGAACTCGGGAAGGGTCGCAGCACCGCCCAGCCAGGCAACACCTCCGACGATCTGCACCGACCCGCACCCGACGGCACGGCCGTCGAGGTGGGCGAGGAACGTCTGCGAGTCGGGAGCCCGGAGGCTGGCCCGACCGATCTCGTCGTTGGCCACCAGCACCGCGCCATGGTCTGCTTCGAACCCGGCGTTGAAGACGTCGAGCCACAGCGCTTCGTCGTCGGCGCCCACGCGCACGATGCGCACGTCGGTCGTGTGTTCGGCGTGCGCCACCGTCGGCACGAGCACGAAGAACGACCGGAACCAGCACGGGTCGAACCCACGGCGGGAGATCTCGGCCAACGTCGTGGGCGGCGCCCACGACGACAACTCGATCATCGGTGTCAGGCCGCGCCCGACGAAGAACTGCTCGATCGCATCCACGTCGGCGCCCGACAGCTCCGACAGCGTCACGCCGATCGCTCGATTCACATAGCGGCCGGGGCCCATCGCCACGAGCGCCCCATCGCCGAACCTGATGCCGTCCGCAGCGCTGAGCGGATCCAGCGACCTCAGCGCGGCGATCTGATCGAGACTGGCAGTCGCCGCCGTGGCCTCCAACCGGCGAACCAGTGCGGCGTCGACATCCACACGCGAAGGCTAGGTGGCCGTCCAGCCGGCGAATGCGTCGATCATCGCGTGAACGTCGCCGAGGGGGTACAGGATCGGGCAGGTGCATCCGTTGCGGATGTAGTGCGACACGCGATCGCGGGCCTCGGCGGGCGTGCCCGATGCTGTGAGCATCTGCACGATCTCGTCGGGCACGAGCTTCGACGCGGCGACCACCTGCTCGTGGGTGGCCGGCCACGTCAACACCTCCCCAACCCGATCGAGCAGGCTCTGCGGCACGCCCGAGGCCTTCATGATGTGCGGCTGCTGGCCGAGGTACTGCGTGACCATCAGCCTGGCCATGTCGAGCGCAGTCTGGCGATCCTCGTGCACCGAGCACACCACCAGCTGCGGGCGGTTGATGTCGGCGAGCGATCGGCCCGAACGATCGAGGCCGACCTGCAGCGCCTCGATCGCCCGCTGGTTGTACTCGGGCGAGACGAGGTAGTTCAACACCACGCCGTCGGCGATCTCGCCGGCCAGCTCCATCATCTTCATCCCGGTCGCACCGATGTAGATCGGCACGTCCTTCGGTCGGCGGTCTTGGTAGACGTAGTCGAGCTCGACACCATCGAGGTGCACGTACTGCCCGGCGAAGGTGACCGTCTCGTTGTGCAGGAGCGCGCGCACCACCGTGACGACCTCACGCATCACGCCGAGAGGACGATCGCGATGAATCCCCACCTTGGCCGCAAGCGGATCCCACCATGCTCCGATGCCGAGGATCACCCGACCGGGCGCCAGGTCGTCGAGCGTCGAGAAGGTCGAGGCGAGGCGCGCCGGGTTGCGCGTCCAGCAGTCGACGACGCCGGAGCCGATCTTGATCGTCTCGGTGACCGACGCAAATGCGGCCATGGGAACGACGGCGTCGCGGACCAGCCGGCTGTCGGCCTGCCACACCGCGTCGAACCCCTTGGCCTCGGCGTACTTGGCGAACTCCATCCCCTCGCGGATCGGATGGGCATCTTGCAGGTAGATCGCGGCTGGAGTGGTCATGGGGACCCTTTCATGGTGGATTCACGATGCTGCCGACAACAGCGAGAACAGGCGGGCCGATTGCTCCGCGGCACGGGCGCGCACTTCGTCGATGTCGACGCGCGTCGGCCGGCCGTCGCGCAACACGACCTCGCCCGAACCGAGCGTCACGTCGGTCGCCCGCACGCCCGGCGTGAAGGCGGTGTGCCAGGCGCTGTCGGCGTGGTCGTAGTTGTACTGGACCCGATCGTCACGGCATTCGGGGAAGAATCGATACCCCTCTTCGAGCCACGTCCACACGACATCGGGCCCTGCCGTCACGTCGTGCTCGCGTAGGCGCACGTACGCAAGACGAGCCTCCTCGAGCATGTCGGCACCGATTCCGTCGGTGCCCAGCACCACCCGATTCGGCCGCGAGGTCGGCGCGCCGTACCCGACCGCGTTGTTCATGTTCGATCGCGGGTTGTGGGCGATCGTGCCCCGCAACTGCCGATCGAGGTGCACGCAGTGGACGAGCAGCCAGTCGTCGGTGGCGAGCGGTTCGAGCCGGGCGCCCGCGTCGCGATCGGCGATCCCCTCGGCGACGTGGATGTGCACACCGACGCCGAGGTCGGCGGCCAGTTCGGCAGCGGCAGCCAACGTCTCGTCGCGGCAGGTGAACGCGGCGTGCACGCCAACCATCCCCCGACCGCCGGCGCGGAGGTACCGCTCGTTCTCCGCCAGGCCCTGCGCCGCCTGCTGCGAACCGTGTCGATCGGTCACGCCATACGCGCAGTTCACGCGCACACCGACCTCGGCGCAGGCATCGGCGATGATCGTCAGGCTGCCGTCGATGGCCGACGGGCTCTCGTGATGGTCGATGATCCCGGTCGTGCCGCACATCAATGCCTCGGCCGCGCCGAGCATCGCCGACCAGCGGATCATCTCGGCGTCGAGAGCCACGTCGAGTCGCCACCAGATCTGTTCGAGGATCTCGATGAAGTTGGTCGGCTGCCTCGGTGGCGCCGGCATGCCACGAGCCAGCGCCGAGTAGAGGTGATGATGCCCACACACCAGGCCAGGCGTGGTCGCGCCCATTAGCCGCGCTCGATCTGGTCCGGCTCGATCACACCGCGTTGCGCGGTGATGCGCGAGTACAACTCCGGTCGTCGATAGCGGTTGAAGTCGAACAGCGTCTCCTTGTACCGCTTGCACCAATCGAGGTCGCAGCGGGCGATCACCAATTCGTCGTCACTGGTCAGTGCCTGCGCCACGATCTGTCCGCTCGGCGCGACGATCATCGACTGGGCGAGCGAGTCGACGCCTTCCTCCACCCCACCCTTGGCGACCCCGACGACCCACGTCCCGTTCTGGTACGCCCCGCTCTGCATCACGAGGGCGTTGTGGAAACCCTGCAGGATGTCTTGGCTCGGGTCGGGCACGTAGTGGATCGGGGTGTTGTAGCCGCACAGGATCATCTCGACACCCTGCAGGCCCATCTCCCGATAGCTCTCCGGCCATCGGCGGTCGTTGCAGATCATCATCCCCATCAGCCCACCGAACGCACGCCACACACCGAACCCGTCGGCCGATGGTTCGAAGTAGTACCGCTCGGCATGTTGGAAGGGGCGATCAGGCTCGTTGTGCTCGTGGCCGGGGATGTGGGTCTTGGTGTAGGTGGCCACGATCGAGCCGTCGCGCTCGACCAGGGTCTGCACGTTCCAGCGATGCCCGGCGTCGTCGAGCAGTGCGTACCCGATACAGAATCCGATGCCCAATCGGCGAGCCTCGTCGAACAGCGGTTGTGTAGCCGCGTTCGGCATCGAGCGCTCGTAGCAGTGGTCGGCCTCGGCGATGTCGTCGACGAACCAGCGTGGGAAGAACGTCGTGAGGGCGAGCTCCGGATAGACCACCAACTCGACGCCGTGCTGTGCGGCCTGATGAAGGAGTGCGATCATCCGCGCCACGACTTGATCGCGCGTGTCGTCGCGTTGTACCGGCCCAAGCTGCGCGGCGGCGACGGTGAGGACTCGAGGCACGTTCGTAAACTACCCGCCGCTCTCGGCCTTGCACCGCTGGCCGAGGGCAGCGAACTCGGCCGCTTCCTCCGGCGTCAGCTCAGGCCGATCGAAGAACCCTTTCAGTTCCACGTTGCTCTTGCCCTCGAAGAAGGCCGCGACGACACATTCGGCGGTCTTGGCGTCGAGGCCGCCGTCTTGCAACTGCGTGACCAGCGAATCGCGAGCCTCGTCACGGGGCTGCGAACCGCAACCGGCCACGGTGGCGACGAGCACGGCGATCAGCAGGCACCGACGGACCACCGTCATCGTCGCAAGCCGCGATCGATCACGTTGCGCGTGACCTGACCCACCAATGGGTCGCCGGCGAGGCCGAAGACCCAATCGGTCGAGCCGATCGTGAACACCTCGCC
>JANMNE010000133.1:0-10910 GCA_031373785.1 Ilumatobacteraceae bacterium | reverse complement strand
CCGTCGGCAGCCACGACGCCGCCGAGGAGTCCCACTCGGCATCGGTGAGAACGGTGCCCTTCGGGCTGATTCGACGCCTGGCGAACGTGCCGACCGCACGATTGAAGCCGATGTGCGGCAATTCGAGCGACGCACCGACATCGGCGAGCGCCCGGTTCCACCGGTCGACGCCCTTCTGGCAATCAGCGACGTAGTCGTCGCGCAAGGTTTCGTTCAGCGCCGACAGCGAACTCGCGTCGCGTGTGCCGATGCCGTCGCCGGTCGCCTGTGGCACCTGGCGCGTCACGCCGTGCAGCCGATGATCGTCGTCGCGCCGTTCCTCCTGGAAGCGGCCTTTCAGCCCGGCGCCGAAGTAGTTGGCAGCGTTCGTGGATGTCTCCGCACCGAACAGGTCGAGCGAGACCGCGAAGTGAAAGTTGAGGTACCGCTGCAGCGTGGCGACATCAATGCCGCCGTGCGGGCGCACATCGTCGGTGTCGTGCTGCTTCATCAGTTGCACCGTGCGCTCGACGACCCGGCCGACACCGGTCGCGCCGACGAACATGTGGTGCGCCTCCTCTTTCAGCATGAAATCGCACGTGCGCGACAACGGGTCGAAGGCGGACTCGCGCAGCGATGCCAGTTGGTACTTGCCGTCGCGATCCGTGAAGTAGGTGAACATGAAGAACGACAGCCAATCCGGCGTCGGCTCGTTGAACGCACCGAGGATCCTCGGCTTGTCGGCGTCGCCGGAGTGTCGTTCGAGCATCTCGTCTGCTTCATCACGGCCGTCACGACCGAAGTACCGGTGCAGGAGGTACACCATGGCCCACAGGTGCCGACCTTCTTCGACGTTGACCTGGAACAGGTTGCGCAGGTCGTACAGGCTCGGTGCCGTCAGGCACAGCTTGCGCTGCTGCTCGACCGACGCCGGCTCCGTGTCGCCCTGCACGACGAGCAGTCGCCGCAGGTCGGCGCGGTACTCCCCCGGCACCTCCTGCCAGACCGGCTGCCCGATGTGATCGCCGAAGGCGATGCGGCGGTCGGGTTCCGGCTCGGCGAGGAAGATGCCCCACCGGTACTCGGGCATGGTGACGTGCTCGAAGTTGGCCCACCCCTCCTGGCCGACCGACACAGCCGTCCGCAGGTAGACCGGCCTGTCGTTGTACGCCACGGGGCCGAGCTGCTTCCACCATTCGATGAACTTCGGTTGCCACGACTCGAGCGCCCGCTGCAGGCGCAGATCGCCGGCGAGGTCGACGTTGTTGGGGATCTTGGCGTCGATGTCGACGGAGCTCATCTTCTGGGTCATGTCGTCACACCCTCGTTCGATCGTAGGTGGGTCGGGAACCACTGCCGAAGCGGCGCAGGGCACCGTCGGGCCCCACCGCGTTCGGCCGCTGGAAGATCCAGTTCTGCCAAGCAGACAGGCGAGCGAAGATCTTGGTCTCGATGGTCTCCGGGCCGACGAAGCGGAAGTTGGCCTCCATGCCGGTGAGCGCATCGGGCGAGAAGCTGTTGCGTTCCTCGAGCATCAGGCGAACCTCGTCGTCCCAATCGAGTTCGTCGAAGGCGAACGTGACCAACTCGGCATCGACGGCATCGGACGCGTCGAGGTCCTTGCCGATCCGCTCCCTCGCTGTTGTGAACGCCGGGTCTCGGCCCCAGAACCGCGTACGCATGCGGGTGAGGCCGTTCGACATCGGGAACGCGCCGTCGTTGACGGGTGAGAGACGGATCATTGCCGGCGGAGCGTCGTCTCCGGGGCGGCAGCCCTCGAGGATCAGCGACCGATCGGCGGCCAGCACCAACTCGGCAAGAACGCCCACGAAACAACTGCCGGGCTCGATGAGCGAGATCAACGAACGGGCCGACGCGTCGAGGCGCTTGAGGGTGCGGGTCCACAGCAATCGTGTCTCGCCAACGAGCCAGTGGTCCGGATCTCTTGCGAACAACTCCTCCGCCCGGCTGACAGCGTCGGGCTCGCCGGTGCTCGTGAAGGTCCATGTGCCGATCGACGGCTCGTTGAATCGCAGATGCAAGATGGCATGGTCGAGCTCCAACGCAGCACGAAGCAGCCACGCGTCGGCTCCCGCGGCAGCCAGCTCGGCCCCCGTGGTCGCCTCCGTCTGGTCCGGCCCCCGAACGACGAATCGTGCACAACCGAGTTCACGGTCGATGTCGACGTCGACGAACGTGGATCGAAGGCCCTCGTCGGTGATCGTCGCCGACGCACCGAGCGGTGGGAGAACGATCCCTGCAACGCCGGCGGGACGACGCGACTCGGCGGAGCGAGCCGCCGCTCGGGCTGCGACGAGTTCGTCGAATGCACTTCGTGGTGCGACGGCATCGACCAGGCGCCAGTCGACAGCCTGCTGTCCCTTGATCCCCTCCGTGCGGGTGGCGAACACGTCGGCGAGATCTCGGCGCACGCAGCGCTTGTCGACCAGGCGAGTGAGACCGCCGGTGCCGGGTAGCACGGCGAGGAGCGGGACCTCCGGCAACGAGACGGCGGACGCACGGTCGTCGATCAACAAGATCTCGTCGCATGCCAACGCCAACTCGTAGCCACCGCCGGCCGCCGCTCCGTTCACTGCGGCGATCCACACCTGGCCCGAGTTGGCCGATGCATCCTCGATGCCGTTGCGGGTCTCGTTGGTGAACTTGCAGAAGTTGACCTTGTGACCGTGCGTCGAGGTCGCCAGCATCTGGATGTTCGCCCCCGCGCAGAAGACCTTGTCGACCCCACCGGTGACGACCACCGCCTTCACCTCGGGATGCTCGAAGCGCAACCGTTGCACGACGTCGTACAGCTCGATGTCGACGCTGAGGTCGTACGAGTTGAGCTTGAGCTCGTAGTCGTCGCGGAGCCCGGCGTTCGGTGTGACCGCCATGGTGACCGTCGCAACGGGCCCGTCGAACGCCAGCCGCCAATGCCGATACGTCAGCGGACCGGTTTCGAAACTGATCGGTTGCTCAGCGGTCACGTCGGCCCCTTTCGTGGAGATCACGCTAGTGCTGGTAGAGATGTGCCCGTGGGCCCCTCGTGGACAGTCGAGAGCAACGACGGATCGCAGATCGCCGGCTACGAGCTCGGCGGCAGTGGTGAGGTGTTGCTGATCGCCCACGCCACCGGGTTGTGCGGTGCCATGTATCAACTCTTCGCCGACCACCTCACCGACCGGTTTCGCGTCGTGGCCTTCGACTTCCGCGGCCACGGTGATTCCGGCGGGTCGCCCGACATCGACTATGGCTGGGACCGGATGGCGGAGGACGTCGCCGCAGTCGTTGAACACGTTGGCGCCGAGACCATCCACGGGTTCGGGCACTCGATGGGCGGCGCGGCCCTGTTGCTGGCCGAGTGCAACGCGCCGTCCACCTTCGCGTCGATGTTCCTGTTCGAGCCCATCGTCTTTCCCGACGACGCCACGAAACAAGGGCAGAACGTGATGGGCATCGCGGCGCGGCGCCGACGCGCCGAGTTCGATTCGCGTGCCGATGTGCTCTACCGATATGCAAGCAGGCCTCCGTTCAATCAGGTCCGCGCCGGCTTCCTGGCCGGCTACGTCGACAACGGCTTCGCCGAGCAGCCCGACGGTCGGGTCCGTCCGAAGTGCTTGCCGGAGGTCGAAGCCCAGATCTTCGAGAACGGTCGCCAGATCGAGCTGAGCGCAGTGCAGCACCTGACCACACCGATCGCCGTGGCGATCGGGCAGGACGAGCCAGGGCCGAATCCCGCCCGTCTCGGGCCACCGCTCGCCGATGCCCTCGTCAACGGCACGCTGGTTCGGTACGACCACATCGGGCACTTCGGGCCGTTGCAGGATCCGTGGACCATCGCCCGCGACCTGGCGAACCACGTCGCCGGCGCCGCTCGCAACAACGTCTAGCAGCACCGACGCGACGATCGTCCACTGTCGCGCACCCTTTCTCTACGATGGGGCCATGTATCCGGTGCCGACCAGCCTCTCACCCAGTCGCGTCGAGGCGTTCACCTCCTGCCCGATGGCCTTCCGGTTCGCCAGCATCGAACGACTTCCCGAGTCACCCAGCGCGCACATGACCAAGGGTTCCCTGGTCCACCGCGTTCTCGAGCTCCTGTTCATCCGGCCTGCCGCAACACGCACCATCGATTCCGCTCGGGACTGCTTCCAGCAAGCCGTCGACGAATACTCGATCGACCCTGAGTTCACCCTGCTCAACCTCGACGAGGCTCAGCAGCAGGCCTTCACGGCCGACGCGTGGTCGCTCGTCGAGGCCTACTTCCGCATGGAGGATCCCACCGTCATCCGCGAGATCGGTCTCGAGATCCGTCTCGAGGCGCAAGTCGGGTCGTTGGCGCTGCGCGGCATCATCGACCGACTCGAGCTCGATGCCGACGGCGGGTTGGTCGTCATCGACTACAAGACAGGTCGCGCCCCGGGGTTGAAGTACGAGCAGGGTCGCCTGGCAGGCGTGCACTTCTACTCGTTCCTCTGCGAGGAGGTACTGGGTCGCCGCCCGTCAGCCATCAAGCTGATGTACCTCCGAACGGGCGAGACCATCACTGCGCTCCCCTCTGCTCAGTCGGTGAAGTTCATCACCACCCGCACGACGGCGGTGTGGAAGGCGGTCGAGAGGGCGTGCAACACGGGCACCTTCCTGCCCCGCCAGGGGCCATTGTGTGCTTCATGCTCGTTCCGGCAGTGGTGCCCCGCGTTCGGGGGCGACCCAGCGTTGGCCGCGGTCGAAGCACCGCTGCAACACGCTGCGCTCGTCGCGTGAGGGCGGTCGGCTCGCTCGACCGCTGGGGCGACGAACAACTCGAGCGGTTGCGTGGGAACGCGGTCGCCGACCCACTGTTCAAGACCGCCAGCTACCTCGGCGACTTCAGCGTGATCTGGCACTTGATCGGCGTCGGTCGGGCCGTCATCGACCCGTCGACGATTCGTCAGTCGGTGACGCTGTCGGCTCTGATCGGCGCCGAGAGCCTGATCGTCAACCAAGGGTTGAAGCGCTTGTTCCGACGCACTCGACCGACGGAGTCGGGCGACCCGCGCTTTCCCGTTCGACGCCCGTCGACGTCGAGCTTTCCCAGTGGTCATGCCTCGTCGGCCTTCTTCGCCGCGGCAGTCCTCACCATGGCGACCGGGAACGGGTGGGCGCCGGCGTGGTACTCGGTCGCCGTCGTCGTCGCCATCAGCCGCGCCTACGTGCGCATCCACCACGTTTCCGACATCGTCGCCGGCGCGGCGGTCGGTGCAGTGCTTGGTGTCGTCGGGTCGCAGGTGTTCACCGCAGTGATCTCATAGATCTGAGGGTGCCGGGAACTTGTGCCTCGACTCCCAACCCTCGCTCGGTATTCGTCCGCCGCCTCGGTGAGATGCCGGACGGCCCAGAACGCGGCTCTGTGCGACGTTCTCGAGGGGCTTACCGATCTGGGCGCCAACGATTTCGATTTCCTGGCGGCGATGAGCGAGCTTGGCGCCTAGATCGCCGGCTCGGTGCGCAGCTCCCGCCGGCCGGTCGGTTGGGCGCGATTCCGGCTAGGTCAAGCGTGATTTCGCACCCGACCAAGGTCATTGGGCGCGATTTCGGCAATCCCAGGCGTATTTTCGCGCCCGATGAAGCCGACCGAGCACGTGCACAGATTGGCGCCTTCTGGTTCCGAACACGGCCGGGTCGGGGCATTCGTCGAGCAGGGCAAAACCTGCTTGTCAGGGAACTTGTCGGCCGCGGCGCACGACCTGATGAACATCGCGAGCGAGTCAGCCCCTTCTCCTCCTCGTCGCTCGCCATTGGGCCGCTTCGTCCGGCGGCCCAATGGTCTTTTCTCGTCAAGATTCCTCAACTGCAGTGTGACCCGGCCGACAACGATGAGTGCCTCTCGGTGTCGCGCCTACACGCCAGCAACTCAGATCATGGCGTGGTCACCCGTTGGCCGCGGCCGGTATCCGATTGGTCGCCTTCGCCACCCCGATCGCGGCCGCCCTGGTGTGGTCGGCGGTGATGTCCCGGCTGATTGTCTCTCCGCGCACCATGCCCGGGCGCGCCATCTGGTTGGTCGGCATGCTCGCGACCTCGACAGCGGCGTTGTTCCTCACCGAGCGTGTGGCGCGGCGGCTGTTGCCCCTCGCTGCGCTGTTGCGGCTGTCACTTGTCTTCCCGGACCACGTGCCGTCGCGATTCTCGGTCGCGCTGCGCACCGGCACGACTCGACAGCTCACCAAGCAATTGCAGCAGAGCAAGGTCGCACCGACCACTCGGGCGGGGGCCACCGAGCTACTCACCTTGGTGGCGGCGCTGAACCACCACGACCCGCTGACTCGCGGGCACTCCGAACGGGTCCGCGCCCTGTCAGACCTCCTGGCCGCTCAACTGCAACTCGGCAGCGAAGACCGCGAGAAGGTGCGCTGGGCCGCCCTGCTGCACGACATCGGCAAGCTGCGCGTGCCCGGCGAGATCCTCCGCAAGCCCGGGAAGCCGACGGCCGAGGAGTGGACGCTCCTGAAGTCACACCCAGCCGAGGGTCTGGATCTGATCCAGGGCCCGATCGCCGATTGGCTCGGCGAATGGACCCGTGCAATCGGCGAACACCACGAGCAGTTCGACGGGTCGGGGTATCCGTCCGGCCTCTCGGGAACCGACATCTCCTACGCAGGCCGCCTCGTCGCCGTCGCCGACGTGTTCGACGTGATCACTGCCGCGCGCTCCTACAAGAAGCCGATGACGATCCATGAGGCACGACGCGAGCTGACCCGATGTGCGGGCACGCAGTTCGATCCCGAGATGGTCCGCGCTTTCCTGCAGATCTCCATCGGCGATCTGCGCAAAGCGATGGGCCCGCTGTCGTGGCTGGCCCAGCTGTCGCTCTTCGGCCGGCTGGTGGCAGCTCCCGCGGCATCGACGATGGCCGGCACGATGATCGCTGTCACGGGCCTCGGGTTGGGTCCCGTGACGAGTGTGTACTCCGAACCCGGTGATGTGCCGCGACCGGCCGTGCAGCACATCGATTCGTCGGAGATTCAATCGTCGGGCAGCGGCTCAGTCCCGGTACCCAACGATCCGGCCACGGGCGATCCGACGGGAGTCCCGACGACGGCTACGTCGGACACACCGCAGGGCGATCCGAGCAGCCCGTCGACCACGGTGCCCGGTGCGACAACGACCACGACCTCTGCGACGACCGCCACGGCGACCACCAGCGGCCCACAGATCTCGGTACCGACGATCTCGGTACCGACGATCTCCATTCCGCCGATCACCGTGCCGATCACGGTTCCGTTGATCACGGTGCCACCCATCACGGTGCCAGTGATCACGCTGCCGGTCGTGACGCTGCCGCCGGTGACCATGCCGCAGATCACCCTGCCGAAGCTCGGTTCGTGAATCGCCGGCCCAACCGGTTGTCAGCGCCTGCAACACTTGGTCATGGACCGCATCTGGGTAGCGGACGATGAACCGAACGAGCGCTTCACGCTGTACACGCGTGGCAACGTCGGCGAGGTCTTTCCCCATGTGATGACGGCGCTGACCGGGACCTTGATCGGGCACTCGGTTCAGGAGGCACAGGTCGGTCTCTTGGTCGAGATGGGTGTGCTTCGGCCAAACGAGGTCGTGGGGTCCTCGGTCGGCACGGGGGTGTTCGGTGGCTACCTGTACATGAACGGCTCGGCGATGCGGCTGTTCGGTGTCCGCATGCCCGGCATGTCGGCCAGTGACGCCGACGAGCAGGTCATGGGCAGCGCCACCGGCATGCCGCCCTACCGGCGGGCGAAGGGTGATCGCAGCGTGCGGGCATCGCTGCGGCTCAGCCGGTATCTGTTGAGGATGATGCGCTCACCCGACCTGCGGCCACTGACTGAGGCTCGGGTCGACGCCAAGGCGTGGTTGACATCGATGCCCGACCTGAACGGTGCCTCCGACGCAGAACTGCTCGAGTGGTTGAAGACGTATCCGCCGCGTCTCGGCGCCAGCATGAAGCGACTGCTCTTCTTCAGCGGACTGGCCGCAGCACCGCGAGGTCTGCTCGATCGCGCCGTTGATCGCCCACGCATGCCGGCAGGAATCGCCAACCGCATCGTTGGCGGGACCGGCGATGTCGATTCGGCGCAACTCGCGAAACGGGTCTGGTCGCTCGGTCGTCTCGTCGCGGGCGACGAGACGCTGACGGCCGCGTTCGACGCCGGGCTCGACGACATCGCCGGCCGCACGGCAGACACGCCATTGCAGCCCGCCATCGATACGTTCCTGGCCGACCACGGCCACCGAGGCAACGACGAGTATGAACTGGCGACACCTGCGTGGGCCATGGATCCGAAGCCGGTCTATGCACTCATCGATCGGCTGCGCCGTGCGCCTGCCGACCGCGACCCTGTCGCCATCGCCGACCGTCTGGGCGCCGATGCCGACGCGGCCCTCGTGTACGCCGTCCAGCTTCTGCCGCGCCACTGGCGCCGGATGGCCGCGCGGTGCGCACGCGTCTCCCGACAGGGCTCGATCGGGCGCGAGCGGGCGAAGGATGTTCTGGTCCTCGAGAACCTGGGGGCCCGGCTGGTGGTGCACGAGCTCGTCCGACGCGCCGCGCGACGAGGCGGGCCGACCGACGTGCGCACTGCGTTCTGTGTCACCGCAAGCGAGCTGCCGGCGTTCGTCGCCGCCCCTGGCGAGTTCGCCGACACGATCGCGGAGCGCGCCGAGCGCCAGCGCTACCTCGACGAGCGCATTCCTCCAGAGTGGTTCCAGGGCCGCATCCCTGACCCGACGTCATGGCCTCGACGCGGCGAGGCCGAGACGGAGGCCCCAGCAGCCGGCTCGATGCTCACGGGCATTGCTGTTAGTGGCGGTCATGCCTCCGGCCCTGCCCGTGTCATCCACGACCCGAACGACCCGCGTGGCCTCGAGCCCGGCGAGATCCTGGTCTGCGCGATCACCGACCCCTCTTGGACACCGCTCTTCCTCACCGCTGCCGCTGTCGTGTGCGACAGCGGCGCCGTGCAGAGCCACGCCGCGATCGTGGCCCGCGAGCTCGGCATTCCCGCTGTTCTCAGCGTGCCTGCCATCACGACAGTCGCCGACGGGACAATGCTCTACGTCGACGGCGACGCCGGCACAGTCCGAGTCGGCTGAGAGCACGCGACGACGGCGATCACCCCGGCGGGGTTGTCTGGCAATGATTGGTGTCGGGAGCGAAGGCGGTCTCGTCGAGGAACAGTTGCAGCGTGCCCGGACGCGCGTCGCGCAGGAGGATCCATCCGTCGGGCGTCGTCTCGATACAGTTCACGGGGTCAGCGTTCCAGAACGTGGAGCCGTGGATCCTGACGAGCACGTCGCCACGGCTCTCCACCTGCAATGTGGCGGTGTCGATACCGAGGGCGACGACCTCGGCGGGCCCGTCGACGAGACCCGTGCCATCGATCACCTCCCAGACCTGCCAGTGTGCGTCGGTGTACACGGGGCGTAGGAAGCTCAGTCCGCCGGCGAGCAGCGCAGCCTCTTGTTCACCGGAACTGTCGACGGGGGCGTCCGACAAGGCCACGTATTGCACGCCCCAATCGAACAGCCAGCGGCGGTAGCCGTCGGAGGTCAGACCGGGTTCGTTGAACTGGGGGTTGAAGCGTTCGTCGAGCTGTCGTTCCCAGCCTCGGGCGATGGGCACCTCGAGGGCAACGTACGCCGACTCCCAATGACGTTTGGTGGGCACGACCTCGATACGCGCCGGCTGGGGGTGGGCAGCATCGAGGAATGCCAGCAGCGGCCGGTAGTACGCCTCGCCTGTCGACGGATCCCGGCCCGCACGCACGATCGCGTCGAGTGCCGGCGACCACTGCCACCAGGCGATCACGGGGACCGTTGCGGCCAGAGCGAGTCGGCGTGACGGCACGATCGCCAGCAGGACTGGTGCCGCGGCATACATGCCGAATCGGGTGATGTTGGCGCCGAGCGGGGTCGGCACGACGAAGGCGGCGACACAGGCGAGTGCGTAGAACCCGGCGGTGACACGCACGAGCCGTTCTCGTGCCGGCACGATGGCGGCCACCGTGGCGCAAACCAACAGCATGAACACGAGTGCAGTCCAGCGGAACGGGAACATCCCGCCTTGTGGATACACCGCCGAGATCACCAGGACCGGCACGACCGCTACGGCTGCCGTAACAGCGAACAGCAGACGATCCCGCCCGACGGAGATGACGGCCCACGCCCCGAAGATGAGCACGAGGAAGACGCTGACCACCGGGCTGGCGGTGGCAGTCGCGACTGCGAGCACCAGGCATGGCACGATCCATCTGCGTTGCGCGGCGAACAGCGCCCCGAGCCCGATGGCGATGCCGAGCGCAAACGGTAGGCGGCCGACGGCGACGTTGGTGACAGTCCCGAATGCAAACCACAGCGACGCCGGCCAGCTCCGGCGGCCGATCGCTGTCGAGATCAACAGGTCGGCGAGCAGCGCCGACACCGCGGCGCTGGCCACTGCGACCGTCCAGATGCCGATCGCCGCGCCGAGCACCGGGAACATCGCTCCATAGCCGAGGGTGTGATGGCCGGCGAACCAGAAGTTGTTCCACACTTCGAAGCCGTATCGCTCGACGAGGCCGACACGGAAGAAATGGGCCGGCAGGTCCGATCCCCGCCAGCGCAGCCCGATCGCCATCGTGGCGAGACCGCCGGCGATGAGGGCAGGTACGAACGGTTCGAGCATGCCGACCCGGCCCGGAGCGAGGACACGCGTCGTGTGCCCATCCGGGTCGTTGGAGGCCATCACCCGCATCGTCGTCTGCGCCGGATGGCCTGTCAATCAGCGGCCGAAGCGCCCGGCAACGTGGCGCACACCACGCGCCCGGCGTGCGCTCCATCCGCGCCGAGATCGGTCGGGCGCGATCCCGGTACGGCGGGTACCCACAGCGCTCCCGACCGGGCTCAACGGGTTCGATTTCGGTATTGGAAGTACCGAA
>JANMNE010000125.1:0-3072 GCA_031373785.1 Ilumatobacteraceae bacterium | reverse complement strand
GTCAGGTCGACGACGTTGCCGTCGTCGCCGACGAGACGGTCGAGGCCTGAGCATGAGAATCATCCTTCGCTCCGACCGCAAGGGTCTCGGCAAGCGCGGCGACATCGTCGAGGTCGCCGACGGTCATGCCCGCAACTTCCTGCTGCCGCACGGCCACGCGCTGGTGGCATCCGATGGCGCGGTCACGCAGGCCGCGTCGATGCGCCGCTCGCGCGATCTGCGCGATGCGCAAGATCGTGAAGGCGCCCAGACGATCGCCTCGGCACTCGTTCCCAAGATCATCACGATCTCCGCCAAGTCCGGCCCCGAGGGCAAGCTGTACGGCTCGGTCACCTTGGCCGACGTCGCCCACGCGGTCGAAGAGCAGACCCACGTGGTCATCGACCGCAAGAACCTCCACATGGAACCGATCAAGTCGCTCGGCACCCACACGGTGACCGCCAAGCTGCACAACGACGTCGAGTTCCCGATCACCGTCGAGGTTGTCAGCAACAAGTAATCCTCGACCTCTCTCCACAGGGTTGTCCACAGCCCCGGTGCGGCCCAGCGCGGGCCGTGTCCGGGGCTGTGCTGTTCCACGACCTGGGGGGGTTGTCCACACGCGCCGCACAGCCAAGTCACAGGTTGTTGCTCTTACGTCCCACAGGCTTGATCAGGCAAGGTAAGAGACTCATGACTGATTTCTCCCGCGACTCGGGTCGCGATCGCACGCCGCGCCGATCCGATGGTCGCGTCCCCCCTCACAACCTGAATGCCGAAGAGAGCCTGTTGGGGGCGCTGCTGTTGTCGCGCGACGTCGTCGATCAGATCGGCGAACTCGGCGTGATGGTCGATCACTTCTACAAGCCGAGTCACCAGCACATCTACTCGGCCATCCGCGGGCTGATGGCAACCGGTCAACCGGTCGACGCGGTCACCGTCGCCGACGAACTGCGCCGCAACGGATTGCTCGACGAGATCGGCGGCGCACAGACGCTGCTCGAACTGCAGAACGCGACGCCAGCGGTCTCGAACGCGTCGCGCTACGCCAAGATCGTGCAAGACACGGCGATGTTGCGCAAGCTGATCGGCGTTGCCAGCGAGATCGCCGAGATCGCCTACCTCGAGCCCGACGACGTGACCAAGGCACTCGATGAAGCCGAGACGAAGGTGTTCGAGGTCGCCGAAGAACGCGTCACCGACTCGACCCGATCGCTGAGTGACCTGCTGCCGCTGGCGATGGACAAGTTGCAAGAGACGTTCGAGCGCGGCGACACCATCACCGGTACTGCCACCGGGTTCCACGATCTCGACGAGATCATGTCGGGCCTGCAGCCATCGACCCTCAACATCATCGGCGCCAGGCCGGCCATGGGCAAGACCAGCCTCGGGTTGGGCATTGCCGCCTATGTCGCCCAGACAGCGCGCCGCCCGGTGCTGATCTTCTCGCTCGAGATGGGTCACACCGAACTGACGCAACGCATCCTGTCGAGCGAGGCCGAGGTCGACTCGCAGAAGCTGCGCACGGGTCGCCTCGTCGAGGCCGACTGGACCAAGATCGGCAAGGCGATCAACCGCTTGGATGTGCCGCTGTACCTCGACGACAACCCCCGCGTCACCGTGATGGAGATCCGCGCCAAGGCCCGGCGCATGAAAGCCCGCCAAGGCGGGTTGGCGCTGATCGTGATCGACTACCTGCAGTTGATGAGTGGCGGTACCTCGGCCGAGAACCGCCAGCTCGAAGTCAGCGAGATCAGTCGAGGCCTGAAGATCCTGGCTCGCGAGCTCGAGGTGCCGATCATCGCCCTCAGCCAGCTCAGCCGAAACCTGGAGTCCCGCGGCGACAAGCGCCCGATGCTGTCGGACCTACGCGAGTCTGGATGTCTGACGGCGGATACTCGTCTGGTCCGTGCCGACACCAACGCCGAGGTCACCCTCGGTGAGCTGGTCGAATCAGGTGAGACCGGCGTTCCCGTGTGGTCACTCGACGAGCGATACCGGTTGGTCGAAGGCACGGTGACCGCGGCGTTCTCGAGTGGTGTCAAGCCCGTCTTCCGACTGCGGTTCGCGTCAGGACGGACCGTCGACGCCAGCGCCAACCATCCGTTCCTTTCGGTGGCGGGTTGGGTTCGTGTCGAGGATCTCGAGGTCGGCGCCCACCTCGCAACCAGCCGTCGTGTGCCGGCTGTCGGCTCCCAGGTATCGATGGCCGATGAGGAACTGGTGTTGCTTGGCCATCTGATCGGTGACGGCTGCACGCTGGCCCGACACGCCGTGCAATACACGACGATCGATCCAGCGAACGTCGAAGCAGTCAGCGTTGCGGCGCAGTTCTTCGGGGTCACGGCTCGGGTCAAGGAGGAACGCGCCCGAGATCGAGTCGGCGGCTGGACGCAGGTCTACCTGCCGAGCCCGTACCCCCTTACCCACGGTCGCCACCATCCGATCTCGTCGTGGCTACGACGCCTCGGAGTTTGGGACCTGCGTTCGTGGGAGAAGAAGATCCCGGCGCTGGTCTTCGAGCAGCCACCGGAGAAGATCGCGCTCTTCCTCCGACACCTCTGGTCGACGGACGGCTCAGTCGCCTCGACGATCTACTACGCATCTTCGAGCAGTGAGCTCGCTCGGGGCGTGCAGGAGTTGTTGGGCAGGCTCGACATCCGAGCTCGCCTCCGAACGGTGCCAGGTCGGCGAGGGCGTACGCAATATCACGTCGAGGTCTCCGGTCGTGACGAGCAACTTCGGTTCGCTGACGTTGTTGGTATCCACGGCGCGAGGTCGGTCAAGCTTGACGAGCGGACGGAACGCAACCGCCAACTTCGACCAAATCCGAATGTCGACATCATCCCGAAAGAGGTGTGGGACCACATTCGTCACAAGGGGCTTGCTGACGCCGGTATGACGGCGCGTGACCTCGCAGCTGCGATCGGCATGTCGTACTGCGGCTCCGCGCTCTACAAGTCGGGTTGCTCGCGCGAGCGTCTCGAACGGATCGCGACAGCGACAGGCGACCCGTGGCTCGCCGACCTCGCCGTCGGCGACGTGTTCTGGGATCGCCTCATCGGGATCGAGCCGCTGGGCGAGATGGAAGTG
>JANMNE010000048.1:0-18455 GCA_031373785.1 Ilumatobacteraceae bacterium | reverse complement strand
TGCACCCGAACATGCGTCGCCAACCGAAGTGTGTTGGTTGGATGCGGGGTGTGGGCATCGAAGTGACACACTTCCGGCGGTCAGACTCGATCTGCTCACGATCTTTCGGTGAGGCGGGGTCTGTCGAGGCCCTACGCTGGGCGTGCTGTGGTATCGCGGCAGAAGGAGTCCCTGACGACGTGAAGATCGAGATGCGGACGACTCTTCCCGAGGTCGAGCATGACGCGCTCGAGGCGTGGGTCTATGAACATGGCAGCGAGTTCGACACCGTCGCGGTGTACCGGGCCGGGATCACCATGTATTGCGTGGGCGTGGCGCCGACAACCGTCGTCCACCGCCCCGGCCACATCATCGACGCCATGGCCGAGGCCCTCGCGTCGATCCGTGTTGTTCTCCACCGCTAACACCACGCCGGCAATCTCGCTCGATCAGGAATCGCATCTGGTCGTCACACTCTGCGGCACCGAGCGGTCGTCACAACCAGACAGAGTCTTTCGGCCCTGGTTCGATCGGGGGTGGTGGCTCACGATTTGAGGCGTGAGGCAACTATCGAACTCCGCAGATGAACAGCACTATGTCGTCAACTACGACGACCTCGAGGTCGAAGTGTGCTGGCGTCTTGTCACTCGCGTCGCCGTGGGTCGTGTCGGGTTCGTGTACGACGGCGAGCCGATGGTACTGCCCGTGAACTGCATGGCGATCGACGGCAACATCGCCTTCCGCACAGCCGGCGATTCGATGCTGCACAACCTCGGTGAAGGCGCCCGCGTGGCGTTCGAGGCCGACCACGTCGACCCGGTCGCCGAGTCGGGGTGGAGCGTGCTGGTCCGCGGCAACCTGTGGGAGGTGGTCGACGAGGACGCGCGTGACCGGCTCGCAGCGTTCCCGAGCCATCCGTGGGCACCGGGGCCGATCGATCGCTGGATGATGATCGTGCCGACCGTGGTCAGCGGACGCTCGATCACCCGACACAGCTGATGCCCTCCTGACTGCAACGTTGAGGCAGCTTCTCCGCGAAGGCTTACGACTACGGTCGCTCGCCGTACGAGGAAGGAGATTTGCATGGGTAAGGTCGTTTTTCAGCGGGCATGGTGGGTTCGAAACCAACACGGACCCGCCATTGGTCACGGTGCCCAACGACACCGACTACAGCCCCGATCTCGCCACGTGGGCTCGTCAACGCAGCTACATCGTCTGAGTCAGCGAGGCGAACCCAACGGTTGCCACGACGTGTCGAGCCGACGAGTCTCGTTGTAACCGAGCAGCACCGGTCCGTTCGGGCCGGCGAGGATCCGGCAGACCGAGGCCTGATCGAGATGGCAACGCCACCCGACGTTGACGTCGACACCGAGGGCCCACGTGACGGCTGCCTTGATCGGCGACACGTGAGAGGTCACCACGATCATCTGGTCCTTGGCATCGACCAGCAACTCCTCCGCGGCGGCGACGACTCGGTTGTGCATCTCCTGCATCGTCTCGCCACCGCCGACCCGGTAGTGCGGGTCGGAGCGCCAGGTCGTCCAGATGCTGTCGTCGACCTCCGCAAGCGGCACGCCGTCGAGGCTCCCGAAGTCGAGCTCGACCCAACGGTCGTCGACCTCGTACGGCATCCCGAACGCCTCAGCCGTCTGGCGGGCCCGCACCAGTGGCGAGCTGATCACCCGATCGGGCTTGCCGAGCCAACCGGCGACACCCGCAGCCTGCGCGTGACCGACCTCGTCGAGCGGGAGGTCGAGCAAGCCTTGCAACTTTCGGGCGGCGTTGGCCTCCGTGCGACCATGACGAACGAGCACCAGCACCCGAACAGTGAATCAGATCGTGAGACGCGTCGCTAGGTGGCTGGCTGCATCAGCAGGCCGTGGCGGATCAAAGCGCTCCGTCGTTGCGCATCCGACAGCTCGCATCGCCGCCACATCCACGCCAGCAGCGCAGCGCCGGCGATCTCGAACGCGATGTTCGACCACCCGCGCTGCAGTGAGGGCACGCGCACACTCCCCCACGACCCGGTGAACGGCCACCAGAACACCTTCGTCGAAGCGAAAGCGCCGTCCCAGACGAGGTGCATCAGCATCCCGATCGGCAGTGCGAGCAGCAACCGGCGGATCGGCTTGCGCCCGGCTGTCACCAACATCACCGTCACCAGCGCGCCGACCGACACCGTCAGGCTGTGCGCCCACCGGGCATGGCCATTGGGGAGGTCGATGATGTCGGGCACGAGCGCACCGACCGCCAGCAGCCGGTAGTCGAAGCGCTGGTCACGAAAGACGTACCACACCGAGACGACCGACGTGCCGATGAACCATAGGAACATGCGGCGTCAGCGAACCAGCACGCGCCCGCATTGCGGGCAGTCGACGAGTTCACCGGCGGGCAGCGACTTGAAGCCATCGACCTCGGCTCGCGAGAGGTCGAGATGACAGCCGTCGCACTTCAGCCCGACGAGCTTGGCGATCCCGATCCCATCGTGACGGGCACGCTGCGCGTCGTACAGCGCGACTTCCTCACCGGTCAGTGCGGCGCGGGCGGCCTCGTACCTCGCCGTCAGCTCCGCTTCCTCGTCGGCGCCGGCGCCTTTGGCGACGGCAAGCTGCGCAGCGGCGGCCTCGCAGATCGCCACGACCGCGTCCTCCTCGGAAGCGAGTTCGGCGAGCCGCTGCTCGGCGGCCGATTGCTGCTCCATGGCCTCCAGCTCCCGATCGTCGAGCTCGTCGCGATGCGCGTTGAGCACCTCGATCTCGTGGCTCAGCGCATCGGCCTGGCGTGTCTCGGTGACGATCTTCAGCTGCTGCTCGAGGCGGGTGCGCTTGGCGGTGAGTTGTTCGGCCTCGTGCTCGATCGTCTCGATCGTGGTCTCGGCCTCGCTCAATTGCGTGCCCGCCGCGGCGATTCCAGCGCGGTGTGCCGCCATCTGCCGCTCGGCATCAGCGAAGGCTTCGGCCTCCGGCAACCTCGTGAGACGACGCTGCAGTTGATGCAGAGACGTGTCGAGTTGCTGGAGTTCCCACAGTGCTTCGCCGTTCACGGCTTCTTCTTACCAGCGGGCGAGCGCGATGCCGTGGTACAGGGCTGATTATCAGGGACTTTGGGTCGTCGTCGTGGCGGTCTGCTTCTTCTTGCCCGTGATGACCACGCCACCCGGCGGCTTGTCACACGCGTAGACGATGGTTCCCGAGATCGGCACAGTGGGGAACGGAGCTTTCGGGTCGAGCACATCGGGCGGAATAGTGGTGTCACTGGGGATCGCCTTCAGCACCGGCCTGGGTGCCGCAGTGACCGGCGGCGCGGTCCCGTCGGGCTCCGGCGGCAGCGTGGAGGTCGAAGTCGTCGTGCTGCCACCGGCCGTCGGCAGGGCACCACTGACCAGCTTGGCCAGGCACTCGTTCCCGGGCAGGTACAACCGCACCGGCTTGCGCGCCGGCGCGGGCGGTGCCGCCCAATCCTCCAAGGGCAGCGCAGCGACGGCGGGCTCCATGAATGCTCCCCAGATCCGCGCCGGGTACGTGCCGCCCTGCACCTCCTTGATGCCGTCGGCATCGACGAACTCCTGCGTGTTGCAGGTGGGGACCCCGTTGATCCTGACCCCACAGACCATCGGCGTGTATGCATCGGGATCGCCGACCCACACTGCCGTGGTCAACTCCGGAGTCGACCCGACGAACCACGAGTTGGTGTTGAAGGTCTGCGTTCCGGTCTTGCCGGCGGCGGGGAACGGGAAGTTGGCCAACGATTGGCGGGCTGTGCCGTTGGTGAGCACACCCTTCAGCACCGACACCTCGGTCAGCGCGACGTTGGGATCGAGCACTTGCACGCCTGGATCCTCGTGGGTGTACAGCCGGGTGCCGTCGGCCTTGTCGATGTAATCGACGTAGTACGGGTCGTGATGCAAGCCCTGGTTGGCGATGGTTTGCATACCCGAGGCCATGTCGAGCGGCGACATCGGGTTGGCGCCTGTGGCCAGCGATGCGTGCGGCTCGATCGGCACCCGGCCGGCCAAGCCGGGATGCAGATATGGCGAGTCGGCCATGCGGTACATCGTGTCGACGACGCGGTGCAACCCGACGATCTGCGACAGTCGCCCGAACGCGCAGTTGATCGACGACCAGGTCATGTTCTCCAGTGGCGCGACGGACTTCGATACCCCATCGGTGATCACGAACGGCACGTCCGGCGTATTGGGGTCGGGCAGCGCGCAGGGCGCCGTCCCGTCGATGACATCGTTTGGTTGGACGCCGGCCTGCAGCGCCGCCGCAAGGATGAAGATCTTGACGCTGGACCCGGTCTGACGAGGGACGAGTGCCATGTTGATCTCGTTGATGCGCGGTTGGAACCCACTGCCACCCACCATCGACCGAATCGCGCCGGTCTTGGTATCGAGCGTCAAGATGGCGTTCTCGATACCGACCCTGGTCTTCGGCAACACTTCGTGCGCCTGCTCGGCGAGCGCCTGCAGATTGGGATCGAACGTCGAGTGGATCTCCAGCCCACCGCGATACAGCAGGTTGGCGCGCTGCTGTTCGTCACCCAGGAAGTTCGCCCGCCGCAACAGGTAGTCCTTGATCGCCTCGGTGTAGTAGGTCGGCTTGGTGGTGTAGGTCGGGATGGTGCGCACGTGCTCGGGCATCCGCCACGTCGAGCCCAGCAGTGAGCCGACCACCGGTGCCATCAGACCCACGTCGGCCAGCCGCTCGGTCACCTGGCGGAACCGGGCCCGGGCCCGCTCCGAGTGGCGAATCGGGTCGAAGCCCGACGGTGACCGTACGAGACCGGCAAGGAACGCTCCTTCGATCATCGACAGGTCGCCGACGTTCTTGCCGAAGTAGACCTCGGCGGCAGCCTGCAAGCCGTACGCGTTGTTCCCGAAGAACACGGTGTTGATGTACCGCTCGAGGATCGCGTCCTTGGTCATCTTCTTCTCGAGCATCGTGGCGTAGTGCGCCTGCAACCCTTTGTAGCGACCGTCTCGTGGCAGACCGGCCAAGAACTCGTTCTTCACCACCTGCTGACTGATCGTGCTGGCGCCCTGCCGTGGCGCGTCACTGGAGAAGTTCGACAACAGAGCGCGCGCGAAGCCACGGAGATTGACGCCATGGTGCAAGTAGAACTGCTCGTCCTCGACCGCCAAGAACGCATTCAGCACCGGTGGCGGCACCTGGGCGAGCGTGATCGGCTGGCTGTTCTCGCGTTCGAACACGGCGATCACGTTGCCCACGACGTCGTACACATAGCTGCGTTGCGACAGCGACTGGAACTCGGGCAGGCTCACCGGCAACTGGTCGTGTGCATTGGCGATGCGCCACAGCCGCGGCCCGACACCCACGACGACGGCAGTGGCCAGCAGGGCTCCGGCGACGATGATGGCCACGAGTCGGAGAAGCCAGGCAATGAGACGCACGCAACCCGCAGGCTAGTTGCGTGCCGTTGTCGATGATCGGCACCCGGTAGCTTCACGCGCATGACGTCGAAGCATCCGTTCCGGTTCGGGGTGCAAGCATCGAAGGCGGCTGACGCGGCCGAGTGGACCGCATTGGCCCGCAAAGCCGAGGCGCTCGGCTACAGCACCCTGACCATGCCCGATCACTTCGGCGACCAGTTGGCCCCGGTCCCGGCACTGATGGCCGCCGCCGCTGTCACCACCACGCTTCGGGTCGGCGCGTTGGTGTGGGACAACGACTACAAGCACCCGGTCGTATTGGCCAAGGAACTGGCGACGATCGACGTGTTGTCGGGCGGGCGACTCGAGATCGGGATCGGCGCCGGTTGGATGGCGAGCGACTATGAACAGTCGGGCATTCCCTTCGACTCCAACAAGGTGCGCGTCGACCGGTTGGAGGAAGGTCTGGCCGTGATGAAGGGGGCGATGTCGGGGCAGCCGTTCTCGTTCTCCGGTCAGCACTACACGCTGACCGATTTCGTCGGCACTCCACTGCCCGTGCAGGCGCCGTGCCCACCGCTGCTGATCGGCGGTGGAGGCAAGCGGGTGTTGTCGATCGCGGCCCGCGAAGCCGACATCATCGGCATCAACGGCACCCTCGCCGCTGGCGCGATCGGGCCCGAAGCGATCGCCTCGATGACTGCCGAGGCAGTCGACACCAAGATCGCCATCGTGCACGACGCGGCGGGCCAGCGCATCGACGACATCGAGCTCAACATCCGCGCGTTCATGGTCCGCGTCACCGACGATCGCCAAGCCGCCATCGGACAAGTCGCCGACTTCGTGCAAGTCGACCCGGCGCTCGTGGCCGAGTCGCCGTTCGCGTTGGTCGGCACGCCGGCCGAGATGGTCGACGATCTCCTACGCCGCCGCGAGCGCTGGGGCTTCACCTACGTGATCGTCGGCGCGGAGGATGTCGAGTCGTTCGCTCCGGTGGTCGCCGATCTCGCCGGTCATTGAGTCCCGGGCCGTACCGACCAACCGCAGGCCGGCGAGCCCCGGCAAGGTGTCGATCCGCCGATCGATCCGAGCAGTCATCGCCGCCCCATCGTCGCCACCGAACAGGAACGAGATCAGGTGGCGCACTTCCGGCTCGGGCATCACGTCGCTTCCGACTGGCGCCCAGAACCGGGTCAACGCCTGACGGGTCAGCCATTGCGCACGACGGTTGTCGGCCAGCCGCCTCGATGCCTGCGCTGCATAGAAGTCGATGTGCCGACCCTCCTGGCGCATGACTCGCCGCAACATCTCGGCCAGTACCGGATGGTCACATCGCTGCGCCAGACGCGCGTAGCCGGCCTGCGTGGTCCACTCGTTGATCGCACCCCACGTCATGTGGACGGCGATCATCGACGGTCCCACGACCATCGAGGCCAGGCCGTGTATGAACGGCTTGACCGCCTCGGCGACGCGCCGGGTGTGCCGCAGGTCCCTCACCCGCGACACACCGGCCGGCTCGCCGTGGGCACGCAACACCGTCGCGATTGCCTCGCCGTGCCAGTACTCCTCAAAGCTCCAGAGCGTGAGGAACGTGGTGATCTCGGGGTCGCGATGCGCGGAGGTCACCAGGAGATCGCGGAGGTAGCAGATCGTGTGCAACTCGATGTCGTGCATGTAGCGCAAGCAGCGCAACACGTCGTCGTCGAGCCGGTGAGTGTGGAATGCGTTCGCCAGATCCAGGTCGCGCACGTCGAGCGGTGCGACCATCTGGGTGTACTTGTCGATCGTCAACTGCATGCCGTACGTTCGACGCACGGCACGAGCGTGGATTGGTCAGACGACCGTGACTTTGAGGGCCTCGTCGCCTTTGCGACCCTGGCCCACTTCGAACTCGACCGTCTGGCCCTCTTCGAGCGAGCGGTATCCATTGCCTTCGATGTTGGAGAAGTGCACGAACACGTCGGCACCGCCCTCTCGTGAAATGAAGCCGTAGCCCTTTTGAGCGTTGAAGAACTTCACGGTGCCGGTAGCCATTGCCTGTACTCCAGATTGCTGTCTGGCCCAACGACGTGTTGGGCACTCATGTCTCACGCTAGCTGGTACGAAAGACCACGACGACCACATCGAAAATCTGAACAGTGCTACGGCGACTCGGCAACCATCTGACGTCGCCGGCTGACGTCGCCCACAGCCGGGTATCCCGCTCTGCTCACCACAAACTTGGCGTAACTTGGGCTTGATCATTGCGTTACTACACCTCGTTGTTGTACTGCACATATCCCGCCCATAACCCTGCCGAAACCGTTCCAGAGCAAGAGGTGGAAGGTGATCGACGGATGCGGGCTAGTCTTGCACCCACCATGCAGGAGACTGATGACGACCTCGCCAAGGCAACGGAGGCCTTGCTCATCGCCTCTCGGGCGCTCGTCGGCGTGGCCGCTCGCTCGATCGCAGGCGTCGACGAGGTCACCTTGCCGCAGTACCGGGCCTTGGTGGTGTTGATGCGGCCGAACCCCGTCACCGTCGGCGACCTCGCAGTGGTGCTCGACATCCATCCGTCGACCGCCACTCGTCTCTGTGATCGGCTCGAGCTCAAGCGCCTCGTACGACGACGGCCAGGAATCTCGACGGATCGCCGCGTCACGCCCGTCAGCCTCACGCCCAAGGGACGACGCCTCGTCGAGCGCGTCACCGAGCATCGCCGCCGCGACATTGCCGTCATCGTCGCGTCGATGTCGCCCGAGGAACGCCACAGCGTGATTCGCAGTCTGACATCGTTTGCCGTCACCGCTGGCGAGGTACCGGGCGTCGATCGCTTCGGTTGGGCTGACTCGACGCAACAGAATTCATCCGCCACCGGCGGATCTGCTGCCTCCTAGGCGAAGTCGAACGGGAAGTCGGCGTCAGCCGGTTCGTCGACGGACGTCCGCGCCGCCCACAGACGGCCACCTCGCAGCGCCAGGACCCAGACGACCAGCACCAGGTTGGTGAAGAGCAACACCAGGCCGGCGTAGCCCACCGAGCGCACATGGGCCATCAGGGTTGCGTGTCGTGCCGCGCAGAGCGCGCTGCATGCCTTCCCGCCCAACGGAGCGACCGCCCCAGGATCGGCGGCGATCGTGCTCGTGTGACCCGCGTGGACCTGACCCAGCTGAGCGGCCTGGATGTTGTAGTCGTGGACCGACATCGTCACCACCTGGGCGATGCTGACGACGCTGGTGATCACGATGGTCGAGATCGCAGCCACCGCGAGTTGACGAAACTCGCGGTGGCTGTGCCCGGCCCAACGGCGCGTCAGCGAGAGTGCCGCCAGCACACCCAGCAGCAGCAGTGGAAGCATCAGGGTCGAGTCGCGAACCCAGCGCACGAACGGCTCCTGTGTCACCTCGATGGCCCCGACCGCGCCCTGCAGCGAGGTCACCCAGAACCCGTCGACGTAGGCAATCACGACGGCGAACACGGCGACCGTCGGCCAGCTCAGATGCAAGCGTGCGGTTGGTGATGGGGCTGGAGCGACGTGGTGCCGTTCCGGCATTGAGATGTTCAACATGATCCGTCCCTTGTGTCTCGTCGATCGCCTACGGAGTGATTTCCCAGCCGAACATCATGGCGTGGTCCTCGTGAGCCAGGTTGTGGCAGTGCGCAACGTATGGGCCGACGAAGTCGCGGAAGCCGCGATAGATGATCACGGACTCGCTCGGGTCGAGCGCCACGAGGTCTTCCCTCGAGGCATCCTCAGGATGGCCCTTGTCAGCTGTCGTGGTGATCTTCCCGTTGCGCATCACAGTGCGGTGCTCTTCCATGTGGAGGTGGAAGGGGTGCACCCAGCCACCGCCGCCGTTGCGGATCTCCCACAGGTTGAAGCTGTTCACCTTCTGCTGCGCCAGCGGCGTCTTGCCCGCCTTGTTCGTCAGGCTCGTTGCCACAACGGTCGGATCGAACTGCACCCCGTTGATCAGCCATTCGGTCTCGCCGCCGAGGCTGCCGCGCTCCACTTCGAAGATCAAACGGTTGTCCATCAGGCTCTGCCAGTTCGACGGCAGCGGTGGGATGTCACGCATGAGCCCGGAGGGGATGACACTGTTGTCCGGCGCGTCATCGCCGATGACGATCTTCAACACCGGAACCTTGTACGCGGGATCCGGTGCGAACCGCGACGAGTTGCTCCACATGCGACCGTCGGGCATCTTCATCACGTTCGTGAGGTAGATCACGTCGCCCTTGGTGGTCGGCGTGCCGTCCTGGTACTTGGTGAAGTCGATGATGAACTCGCGGCGCTTGGCCGGCCACAGCTCGAACGAATCACGGGTGATCGGAGCCGGCAGCAGGCCGCCGTCACTGGCGATCTGCGTGAACTTCATGCACTGCTGTGCATCCGGGATGCGGTACTGACCCTGCAGTTCGTTGCCCGTGAAGCCCAGCGACACGGCGCTCTTCGGGCCTTGCGTCGAGCTCATCAGCTTGAACTCGTAGATGCGGGCGATCGATGCATCGAGGAAGCGGAAGCGGTACTTGCGCCGCTTGACCTCGAGCACTGGGTAGGCCGTGCCGTTGACGGTGAAGATGTCGCCGACGAACCCATGGTTCGGGAAGTGCTTGTAGAAGCTCTTGCCCCACCACTCCGGGTGCTTGCGCGGGTTCCCCGCCTCCGGGAACTCACCCAGACCGTCGTGCATGTCCTGGTGCACGGTGACCCCGTCATCGAGGCGGCAGTCGTAGAAGGCCAGGGGGATGTCGTACTTGACGTCGAACGAGCCATCGGGGTTGTTGGTCCGCACGCCGGGCAACCGCAATCCCTGTCGCTCGTCGCCCATGTCCATGCCGTTCTTCGGGTCGTAGATCGGGTACAGCCCGACCATGCCCTTGTAGACGTTGGAGCCGGTGTGGTCCATGCGGTGATCGTGGAACCAGAAGAAGCTCTGCTTCTCGCAGTCCTGACCACCTGCTGGCCAGTTGAGGTACATGTTGTCGACCCACATCTGCGGCGAGTAGCCGTGGCTGAGCGGCCCCTTGGTCATGGTGTAGTGCGGGTTGCCGTCGCTCTCGGGCGCGGTGTGGCCGTTGTGCAGGTGGGTCAGGAACGACCAGTCCGGGGCGCCGAAGTCCTGCCGATCGAGGTTCAGCGGGTTCTGGTCGAGTTGGTTCTCGAAGCGCATCAGGCACGGCTTGCCGTACTCGGCGTTGATCATCGGCCCGGGGAACGTGCCGTTGAAGCCGTAGATCGTGCTCTTCGGCAGCGTGCGCACTGTGCCTGCTCGGACGGCCTTGCCCGCAGCGTCGAAGGATTGCGCCGGCTTGCCGAACTTGTCGATCGGGAGGACCTGCGAGGTGGTGAAGGCGTGCTGGTTCACCTGCACTTTGATGTGGTACACGACGGGGTCGACCGGCGTGGTGCCGGGCGGCGTCCAGATCTGGTGTCGCTCGCTGTTGTTCCCTGACAGCGAGTTCTGCTGTCCGTCGCCGGGCCCGGGGGGCTTGGCCCAGCCGCTGTACTCCGACTTCGGCACCGGCGCCAAGGCCTTCGGCACCGGCAGCACGTCGCGGAACGGTGTGAGGATCAGCGGGCTCGTGGGGAAGGCCTCGGTGTAGATCGCATTGGCAAATGCGATCGATGCGGCGTCGAAGAGGCCGTCGGGCGTCCACAGCCTGCGCCGTCTCAGGTCCGGCACGACCAGCGATCCCGCGGTTCCAATCGCCAGCGCGGCTGAGCCAACCGCACCGATCTTCAAGAAGGCTCTGCGATGAACCTGTTGAGGTTCGTGCGCGTCTGAAGCACCGTCAATTCCGTCCATGTTGTCCGTCCTCGTTCCGTCCCGGGTGCGGCCCCGTCCATGACGCCGTACTCCGAATGCGATCGTAAAAATCGAAGCCGTCGCGGACAAGGGCATTAGGGTCCCGACGCGAGCGGGACCTTGGTCCCAGCCTCGGTGCGACGAGCGCGCAGCCGAACGCCGAGCGTGTTCGCCGGCGCTCAGGAATGCGCTTGGCGACGCGGGCCCCGCAACGGGGCCTCAGACTCCCCACGCTTTGCTGACCGTGCCGCGACCGCCGAATAGGTCGAACGAACCTTTCCGAGAACTTTCACTCAAGTTCTCCTCAAGTCAGGCCGATATCGGCCGATACCTCTGAAGAGAGGCACACCACATCAGCGTTTACGTCAGACGCGGTGGACGGGAGTGCGGCCACTCAGAGCAAGTCGGGAAACTCCCTTGTTCTTCCGTACACGGTCAACCCTGCGCAAGCAGGCGCCTGGTCACGGGCCTAATCCGCACGCAAGCGCGAGATGGCCGCCGGATCACCGAAACGAAGTCCTCAGGAGCAGCACCACGATGCGACACACCCATTCTCATTCCCCTTCGCCCGCGGCCGCGACGCGCATGCGCACCCTTCGTCGTCTTGCGGTACCGGCACTGGCCGCCAGCGCAACCGTGCTGCTGGCCATCGGCCAGTCGGCAAGCGCCAGCATCGTGCCGACCGTCGGCCTGGCCACCGCAGCCAACTATTCCGTCATCGGCGGCCAAACGGTCACCAACACGGGGCCAAGCGTCCTCGACAAGAGTGTCGGGTTGGCACCTGGCAGCGCCGTGGTCGGGTTTCCCCCGGGCACTGTCCTCGCCCCCGGAACGATCCAGGCGGCCAACGCTGTCAGCCTGCAGGCGGCAAGCGATCTGACCACCGCCTACCTCGACGCGGCCGGGCGTGTCGTCGAGTTCACCCAAGCCAACCCTGACCTGACCGGGCTGACCCTCATCCCGGGTGTGTACGCGGCAACCGCCAAGGCCCCCCTGAGCCTGAGCGGAGCATTGGTGTTGGATGGGCAGAACAACCCCGCCGCCGTCTTCATCTTCCAGACCGACTCGACGCTGATCACGGCGTCGGGGAGCTCCATCACTCTCATCAACGGCGCCTCCGAGTGCAACGTGTTCTGGCAGGTCGGCAGCTCGGCGACACTCGGCAGTGGTTCGACCTTCGTCGGCAACATCATGGCGCTCACCTCGATCGCAGCCCAGACCGGCGCCACCATTCAGGGCCGGGCGATGGCTCGCAACGGAGCAGTGACGTTGGACAACAACGTGTTCACCTCCGCCAACTGTGCACTGGCACCAGGCGGAGCGCCTGCAGCGACAACCATCGTGCCCATCGACACGACCCCCGGAGCTGTCACCACGGTCCCAACGATCACCGTCACCGACATCACGTTGCCGAAGACCGGCGACAAAGGTGTCGGCTCGACCTCGATGTTCGCCACGACGGCACTCGTGCTCGGCGCAGCAGCGTTGCTCGTAGCCCGTCGCCGTCGCCCCGCAGTCTGACTCCATCGCGGTAGTGAACGTGGCCCCGCGATGGGGGTCACGTTCGCGTGATGGCGGCTGTATCAAAATAGGCACGTTGACACTCTCCTGCCGGGAGGATCCGTGACGTGAGCGCCGAACCAACTTGGCCAGACGACATTCCGATCGCCGAGGTCGCGCCACGCAAGTTCACGGGGGTCGCCCGGTGGATGTGGATCTCCACCAAGCGCAGCGCCGGATCGGCGCAGCCGGGTCTCTTCCAGCGCGCCCGGGCCGACGGCGATCCGCCGCGGGTCGGGATCTGCTGTTCGGGTGGTGGGCTGCGGTCAGCGGCGTTCTCGTTCGGCGCTATGGACGAATTGTGGCGAGCCGGCATCTTGCAGGACGCCGACTATTTGGCCGGCGTGTCGGGCGGATCGTACGCCGTGACCGCAGCGACGATCGTGCGGTCGCAATCCGACGACGTCGAGTGGTCGAAAGACCAACCGGGGCCGTATGGCTTGGGCTCTCCGGAGCTTGACTACCTCCGCAATCGCACCAATTACCTGGCGCCGGGGACCATGGGGCGGTGGAACATGCTCTTGCGACTGCTGCTCGGGATCATGCTCAACCTTGCGGTCGTCTTGGGGATCCTCTACGTCGTCGGTCGGCTCGGCGGGCGCCTGTACCGATCGATGCTGCCGCAATTGGGCAGGTGCAGTGGCCGGCAATGCACCGGGACGCTGGCGTTCCACAGCTGGAGCGCTGTCGTGATCGTGGCCCTCCTCGGCGTCGGACTGCTGGCCGGGATCTTGGACTTGCTGTTCCGACCGGCGGCCGAGTGGTGGTGGCGCCGGTTGGTCCGCTGGTGCGGCACCTTCGTGTTCCTGGCCATCGTCGCGGCGATCGTGCTGCGCCTCATCCCACAGCTCGTCTGGTGGGCGCGAACCAGCCGGTTCGGTCACTCGGGCAGCGACAGCGACGCGCAACTGGGGCGTGGCTTCGGCTCCGTGGCGACGGCCGCTGGTTCTCTCGCGTTGTCGTTCGGACACCTCGTGTTCCGGTCCGGTTCCGGCGGACCGGGCAGCCTGAAGCGCCTCGCCAAGCTCCCGACCAAGTTGAGAGCCCTCCTCCAGAAGTTCGCCATCGGCGTGGTGGTGCCGTTATCGCTGTTCGTCTTCTTCCTCATCGCGATCGACTCGGGCACGCGCCGTTGGACGACGGCCGGCACGTGGTGGTGGATCGGAGTGCTCGTCGTGGTGTTGGTGATCTTCGCCACCGCCAACCCCATCGCCTGGTCGGCGCAACCGTTCTACAAGCGCCGGCTTCGTACGGTCTTCGCGCTCTCGCGGGTCACGGACGGCGAATCCGTCACGGTCGGCCCGGTCCCGACCGATCAGGAACCGATGCTCTCCGAGCTGCACCCGCCCGACTGGCCGGAGCTGCTGATCTGTGCGGCCGCCAACGTGTCGGACCTCGGATACACGCCGCCCGGCATGAGCGTGACGAGTTTCGTGTTCTCCCCCACCCGCGTCGGCGGACCGCTCGTCGGATCGATACCCACGGCGGAGTACGAGCAACGGCTGACCCGCATCCGCTTCTTCCAGCGCGTGTGGAACAAGGTCAACAAAAAGGCGCCGTCGACCGGCCGGCTGCGCGACATCAGCCCGCTGTCGGCGGTTTCGATCTCGGGCGCGGCCGTGTCACCATCCATGGGACGGATGTCGAAGCCGGCGTACCGGATGCTGCTGGCGATGTTGAACCTCCGCCTCGGCGTCTGGCTGGCGAACCCA
This sequence comes from Ilumatobacteraceae bacterium, assembly GCA_031373785.1. Classification (GTDB taxonomy): domain Bacteria; phylum Actinomycetota; class Acidimicrobiia; order Acidimicrobiales; family Ilumatobacteraceae; genus JAENVT01. Next base: position 4,020 of record JANMNE010000048.1, on the reverse strand, counting down.
CGACTGGTCAGCACGCTCGAACCGGTCGATGGCGATCCTGCGACCTACAAACCGCTCGTGCGCCCGACGTATCTCCTGCGCGAGCTGTTCGGGCAGAACAACCTGCGCCGGAAGTTCCTGTACGTGTCGGACGGCGGGCACTACGAGAACCTCGGGCTCGTCGAGCTGCTGCGACGGGGCTGCACAACGGTGTACGCGATCGACGCGTCCGGCGACACGCCCGGAAGCATCCGGACGTTGGGTCAGGCAGTCGCGCTGGCGCGCAGCGAGCTCGGCATCGAGTTCGACGACATCGATCCGTCGATGTTCGTGATCAAGGACGCTGCCAACCCGGGGATCGTCGTCGGCGACCACGCCATCATCCACTACCACTTCCCTTCGGGAGGGGGCGACGGCACGCTCGTCTACATCAAGAAGGCACTGATGAAGGACACGGCGACACCGGCCGACCTCATCTCGTATCAGGAGGCACGCCCGCTCTTCCCGTACGACTCCACGGCCGATCAGTTCTACGACGTCGAGCAGTTCGAGGCCTACCGCGCACTCGGCGCGTCGGTGACCCGACGCGCCCTGGCCGAGCCGCGCTGACCCGGCGATCGCGCGACACCCTCGATCGAACACGCCGCGTCGCGACACGGTATGTTCGCCACGATGGGATGCGTCCAGTGACCGACACTCAGGCAAGACCCAGCCACCTCGGGTGGCACACCTGCGTGCCCCCGAACGGATCCGCCAACCGCGCCATCACACAGACGACGAACAGCAACCCACTGGGGCTCGCGACGCCCCCAGCCGACGACATCGAGACCACACCGGAGCACTACAACCTGATCGGTGGCGACCCGGCATGCGCGGGGTGGACTCGGTCGTACGACGATCCCAACGTCGTACAGCTGCGTGAGAAGTTGCAGCGGCGCAACGGGATCAAGGGCCTCGAAGTGCTCGACCCGACCGAAGTCGTGCGGGCTGCCCACCTGTTCCACCGGGATGGCTTCGTCGTCGTACGCGACCTGCTCGGACCCGAGCAACTGGCGCGCATGCGCCGGGCCACGGAGCGCGCCCTCGACGAGATGTTGGTCGCCGACCCGACGTGCGCAGCGGGAGGAGGCGCCGGCGGCCTGCCGCACCGCTTCTCGTTCGGCAGCAGTTCCGGCTCGCGTCACATGCTGCATGTCGACGAGTGGGTCGGGCTGGTCGACATGCCGACCACGACGCCGATCCTGCAAGCCATCTTCGGCTCACCCAACTACATCTTGATCGGGGCGGGCGGCGACGTGGCGATGCCGGGAGCGATCGAGTACCAGGGGCTGCACTCCGACAACGTGTGGACGGAGCCGCACGACCCCACTGGTCGGATCTCGACGCGCGAGCTGCCCGTCCCGGCGGTCACGATCAACTTCCCGATGGTCGACCTCACACCCGAGAACGGACCCACCAGGCAGATCCCGGGCACGCAGAACTCACGAATCCCGATCCCGAACCTCGCCAACGAGCCCGAGTGGATGAAGCTCAGCACCGTCTGCCCGGCACCGGCCGGATCGGGCATCTTCCGTGACCTTCGGGCCTGGCACGGTGGCACTCCGAACCTCTCGCATGAAGTGCGAGCCGCACCCAACGTCGAATACTTCGCACCGTGGTTCCGCAGCGAAGCGGTGATTCGGTCGATGCCGTACGACCAGTGGAAGAAGCTGTCGCCCCACGGGCAGCGCATCTCGCGATACGTGATGTGTGGTCCGGGCGAGAAGGTGATCGGGGCGGGGTTCATCCACCCGCGCGCCAAAGCCCGCGAAGCGTTCAAGCAAGCACAGCTCGACGAGCTCGGTCCGGAGGCCGCCGAGGAGTACCTCCGGCGCCTGTAGAGCGCTCCATCCCCTGCAGACGGCCTGTGGCATGCTTCAGTGCGGGACACCTTCACCACACCCTCACGAGGTGACAACGTGCTGACCGAACCGAAGATCGATGCCGGAGAAGCCCTCGAGCGATTGAACGCCGACGGTCATGTCGTGATCGAGAACCTGATTGCGAACGACACGGTGGCCGACCTACGCGGCCGAGTCGAGCGGATCCTCGCCTACGAGCGCGAGCACCCCGTCGATCCGGGCGACAGCACCATCTCGATCGATCAGGTCGGCGACGTCGACTTCGAGTACTGGCGCAGCGGAGACGACGAGATCGCCCGCATGAAGAACCGCATCCGGCAGCGTCAGGCCCAGGAGTTCGACACGCCGTGGCCCGTGCGGGCCGACGAGGTGTGCATCAGCTTCATCCACATCCCGTCGCTGTTCGACGACGGGCGATCGCAGCGGATCTTCAACCTCATCAACAAAGACGTGGCCTTCGCCCCATTGGTCGAGCACCCACTGGTGCTGGCCGTGATGGATAAGGCCCTCGGCCGCGACGCCATTGTGCTCGACATGAGCGTGAACCATGTCGGCCCCCACACCGACAGCGCCGGCTGGCACGTCGATTCACCGCTGACGCAGATCGCCGAGCCGCTGCCCAACTTCACGCTCGGTATCCAGACGGCGTGGATGCTCGACGACTTCACGCTCGACAACGGTGCGACGCACGTCGTCACGGGCAGCAACCACACCCAACGCAAGCCATCATCGGGACGAGCCGTTCTGGAGAACGAGACCGTGCTGGAGGGTCCGGCCGGCTCGGTCGCCATGTGGTTGTCGCAAACCTGGCACCGCCACGGCGCCAACGTGACCGATGTCGCCAGGAACGGCGTGATCATCCAGTACGGCCGCTCGTGGGTCAAACCGTTCGTCGATCTCCGAACCCCGATGGATGCTGCGCAAGCCGCAGCGTTCTCGCCGCGGCTGCGCTACATGCTCGGCTGTAACGCCAGCGCCCCCGTCCGCGGCTGACCTGGGCGGTCAGCCGGCCGGATCAATTGGGTCGAACGGCGGCTGGACTCCCGGACGATCAGCTCCGGTTCGAACACCAGCCGTGCGTGGTTGTGGTCGTCGCTCCACGCCTGGTCGATCAGCAATTCGGCCGCGCGGCGACCCAACTGATTGCGTGGCTGTCGTACCGAGCATGTGCAGGTCGCCGGCATCACGACCAGCGGCCTTCACTGCCCGATGCGCGCCCGACAGGCGGTCGGTGACCTGCCGCGCCGATGTGTCGTTCGTCGTTCGCAAGGGTGAGATCGTCGCGCTCGCCGGATTGGTCGGCGCCGGCCGCAGCGAGATCGCCAGGGCGATCTTCGGCTTCGTGCCAGAGGACCGTCGCCAGCAGGGCCTGGTCGTGGACATGGGCATCGACCAGAACGTCGCATTGGCCTCGCTGCCGAAACTCAGCCACCGCGGGCTGATCCGACGAGGTCACCACGTCCGAGGTTGCGGCCAAGCGCGACGAGGTGATGGCGATGTTCGACATCAGCGAGGACACACCATCGGATCCCATCGCCCGACGGCCGACCGACGAACAGATGGAATGGTCGTGCAGGGTTGCGGCGGGCCAGGAGCGGCTGGGGCGCGAGTTCGATCTCGATGCTTTGGCGCACTACTACTACGGCGCGCCGAACTCCGCCGAGGAACGCCTGCAGGCCGGCCTTATCGTCGGCCATTCGCTGCTGACGGCCAGGGGTGTGCCGTGTGCCGGCGAGGGTGACCTGAAGACAGCGATCGCCATGAAGATCAGCGACGTCATGGGCGTGGGCGGGAGCTTCACCGAGATCGTCGCCGTTGACTACATGTCACATTGGTTCGCTCACGCGCCAACGCACCATTGTGCGATGTCGGTGGGTCACAATGCGGGGCAGTTTGCGAAGGTCGCCGAGCTGATGCAGCTCGAGCACCTCACGCTGTAGAGATGCAACCTGACTAGATCAGGCGGACCTTCTGGGCTTCTTCGCCCTTCTTGCCAGGTGCGACTTCGAACTCAACGGTGTCGCCCTCGTTGAGCGACTTGTAGCCACTGCCTTCGATATTGGAGAAGTGGACGAACACGTCGCTGCCACCCTCTCGCGAGATGAAGCCGAAACCCTTCTCGGCATTGAAAAACTTTACG